>CAMBDK010000038.1 GCA_945865315.1 Chitinophaga pinensis
CATTTTTTTATTGTTTTTTTTAGGGGTGTAATTTATTAATTTTTAAAGATTTTTATTTTTAAAAACGAATACATTATATTATATTTTGTTTCTATTTTTTATCAAATTTAATATAATTTGTTTACAAACACAATAATTTATAAAGCTTATACGAAAATCCAATTTTGTAAATGCTGAGTTTATATTTTTATTAGGATTATAAATTGCTACATTTGTCATTTTGTTAATGAATAAAAATATAATAAATTGAATAATAATAAATAACATTATTTTATTTACCCATGTTATAATAAACTGTAAGATAGTAAATTATGAAAAACAAAAAAATGTATTTAATTTCTAAAAAAGTATCTTGTTTTTTTTTAATAGTCGTATTTTTTTCAATAGTTTCTTGCGATTATATTGAAAATCCTTACCCCGAAGCTAATAAAAATGTAAGTGATACCTCCTCCTGCACTCCTGCTATATTTCCTGCTGTTACTAGCCATGTAAAAAAAATATTAATAGAAGACTTTACTGGCCATACCTGCGGTAATTGCCCTAAAGCTGCTAAAATTTTACATGAAATCGATTCCATTTATTCTGACAAAATTATTGGTATAGGAATTCATGTGGGCGGTTACGCCAATCCCGCTCCTGGGTATAATGGGTCCCCCGCTACAGCATATACGGCCGATTATAGAACTGCAGCAGGCGAGCTATACGACGAAGCATTTGGAGTAAGTGCATTTGGTTTGCCGCAAGGCATGTTTAACCGTAAATTATATGATGATATAAATAAAACCCACCTTCAGTTTTATCCAAATTGGAAAACATTCGTATCCAGTATTATTGCAGAGCCCGCGGTGATGGATCTTCAAATTATTTCTGATTTTTCTATAACTACCCGAAAAATATGTGTGTCCGTTCGCGATTCTTTTTTAACAGCGCTTCCTGGCTCGTTCAAATTAGTGGTGCTTTTAACCCAAGACAATATTGTTGATTGGCAGGATTATATTGGTGTTAATAAGTCTGATTATATTCACCGTCATATTTTGCGCGATGCTATAACCCCTTCTGGCGCCTGGGGAGAAACCATAACTTCCGATTCAGTAAATACGGGTGCAAAATCTACAAATCTTTTCGCATATACTATCCCTGCTAGTTATAAGGGTATAGCATGCGATGTAAATAATTGTTATTTAATTGCCTATATTTATAATACTGCAAATTACGAAATAATACAGTCTGAAATTTGTAAAGTTACCCCATAAATATTTACGCATTGGTTGTATATTTATTTTAATTTTTGTTTATTTAGTATTTAAATAAATTATTTATTTTTTTAAAATTTCATTAAAATAAATATATGTGTATAAAGCATTATATAATTTTATTTTTATCTTTTTTTTCTCTCTCTATTTCTTTTGAAGTGAAAGCTCAGCAACGTTTCAATGTGGGTGTTAAAGCAGGTATAAATACTTCTCAGGTGGCGGGAGATAACTATAGTGGTTTCAATAAAGTAGGTTTTGTTGGTGGCATTTTTGTAAGAGGTAAATTAAATGAAACATGGAAAGGACAATTTGAAATTATATTCTCTCAAAAGGGTAGTAAGCATAATGGAGATAATGAAAAAGGAGATTTTAATTATTACTTTTTGGGTTTAGATTATTTGGAAGTGCCGGTTTTATTCCAATACCATCTAAAAAAATTTACCTACGAAATAGGCCCAGGCTTTAGCTTTTTGATGAAGGAGAGAGAATATCTTAATTTCCAGGATTTGACTGGGATACGCCCCTTTAACAAAAATGAAATAAGCTTTAACATGGGCATAAATTTTATTATTTTTGATAATTTAGGGGTTAATTGGCGTTATACAAATTCCTTATCATCAATAAGGCAGCATGCTTCAGGAGCAAGCAGGTGGTATAATCCAGGACAAACAAATAATTTACTTTCTTTTACCTTAACTTACTTATTCGGGAATGGAAAAACAGAATAATTTTAAAATAGTGGTCGCCATTACTGGCGCCAGCGGTGCTATTTATGCTCAAGTATTGTTAAAGAAACTTCAGCTGCTCCACCAACAAATTGAAACCGTTGGTATCATTATGTCTGATAATGCAAAAGATGTTTGGAAATTCGAACTGGGGAATACCGATTATGAACATTTCCCATTTACTATTTATAAAAAATCCGATTTTTTTGCCCCCTTCGCTTCTGGTTCTGCAAAATATAATTGCATGATTGTTTGTCCTTGTTCTATGGGAACTTTAGCTAGGATAGCAAGTGGTATTTCCAACGATTTAACAACGCGCGCTGCCGATGTAATACTTAAAGAAAGAAGAAAATTAATTTTAATAACAAGGGATACTCCTCTTAGTTTGATTCATATAAACAATTTGAAAACAGTAACTGAAGCAGGCGGTATCATTTGCCCGGCTAGTCCCTCTTTTTACAGCAAGCCAAAGGATTTTGATGCACTAGCTGCTACTGTTATCGACAGAGCACTCGATTTATGTGGCATAAACCAAGCTACTTTCCGTTGGGGAGAAAAATAAGAGGATTAATAAACAGAAATCCCCGTTTTTTTCTAAATATTTTATATTGCCCCACAAAACTATAAATTATTGATATTTTATTTAACGATATTTGAGTAAAATGAAAAAAATAACTGAATCCGATTCAAAATATAACTCACTTGAAAATATGAGTGTGAATGAATTGTTAGCTAACATAAATAAGGAAGATATTTCAGTGCCTCTGGCGGTGCAAAAAGCAATTCCTATGATTAATAAATTAGTGAATGTTATTGTAAAACAAATGAAAAATGGTGGCCGCTTATTTTATATGGGTGCTGGCACAAGTGGAAGGTTAGGTATTTTAGATGCTTCTGAATGCCCTCCTACTTATGGTATTCCACAAGGATTAGTTATTGGAATTATTGCTGGTGGTGATAAAGCTATTCGCAAGGCGGTTGAAAATGCTGAAGATGATATAGAGCAAGGATGGAAAGACCTGCTGCAATATAAAATATCTAAAAAAGACATCGTTATAGGAATTGCAGCTTCTGGCTCAACACCTTATGTTATTGGTGCTTTAAAGGCATGTAATAAAAATGATATTGTTACCGCTTGTATTGTTTGCAATAAATTAAGTAATGTGGCAAAAGAATCAAAACATAAAATTGAAGTGGTGGTGGGACCCGAATTTGTTACCGGTAGCACCCGCATGAAGTCTGGTACTGCCCAAAAATTAGTGCTGAATATGATTTCTACCGCTGTAATGATTAAACTGGGTCGCGTAAAAGGTAATAAGATGGTGGACATGCAGTTAAGCAATAATAAACTTGTCGACCGCGGCGCATTTATGATTGCAGAGGAATTAAAAATAAATTTTAGTAAAGCTAAAACTCTTTTATTGAAATACGGTAGTGTCCGTAAAGCAATTGCTAGCATTCAATAGTGTGTATTTTGATTTTTTATTTTATTAGTAAACGAGATTTATATGTTAATGCAAAAATGTAAAATCTGCTTCAATACTTCGATTATAAAGACTTGGCTAATCTTTGTTTTCTTTCTGCCTCAAACTATCTTGTTTGCGCAAACGGGCGACACCTTAATTGTGCGCAATGGTGCTCCAAAAGTTTTTGTGAAATGTACGGATTGCGATATGGAATATTTTAAAAACGAAATAGGGTTTTTAAATTTTGTTCGCGATATGCGCCTGGCAGATATTGTCGTTTTGATTAGGGATATCAATACAGGTAATGGGGGAACCGAATATTCATTAGATTTTAATGGCAATAATATTTATAAAGGCATTGAGGTTACAGAAAAATTTAATTCAGTGCCTAACATGTCGAATGCTGATTTGCGCCTCGGTTTAAAAAACGCTATTACCAAAGGCTTGCTGGTTTATTTATTGAAAAGTCCCCTTGCCGACAAAATTATTTATTCTATTGATGGTTTAGAAAAAAATGGGCAAAGCGATAAAGTAAAAGATAAATGGAACTTGTGGCTTTTTAATATTAATGGCAATATTAGTGGTAACGGACAGGAATATAGTAAAACCTTATTTTATAACTCCAGTTTTAGTTCTAATAGAACATCCAATAAAAACAGATTTGAGTTTGGCTTTTTTCAATACGGTAATCTCCAACAATATAAAATCGACGACAGTACAACCATAAAAAGTGGTGCAAATAGTTACGGTTTATTTAACTTTAATGCTTTAAGCGTTGGAAAAAAAATTGCTGTCGGGTATTTTAGTACTTACTTTTCCTCTACCATACAAAATTTAGTTAATAGTACTTCCTTTTATCCTGCCATTGAATATAATTTTTTCCCTTACGAGGAAGCTACCAGAAGGCAGCTGCGATTAAATTATAGAATTGGTTTGCGTTATGTCGATTTTTACGACGAAACATATTTAAATAAATTTAATGATTTATACTTTTTGCATTCCCTAGTCCTTTCTTTTAAACAAGTAGAGGAATGGGGGTCGGTAGATTGCGATATTGGTACTTTTCAATATTTTAGTAAAGAAAAATTTTATAGGGTCAACATATCCCCCAGTTTTTCACTAAACATTGCAAAAGGTTTAATTTGGAGCTTTTCAGGGGATTTTTCTGTTGTAAAGGATCAATATTATTTAAGAAAAGATGAAGTTTCTTCCGAAGATATTTTATTAGGCCAAGCGCAACTTAAATCTAATTTCTCATATGGGATTTATACAGGTATTAGCTTTTCATTCGGCTCAATTTATAATAATGTTGTAAATGTTCGCTTCAATATGAATGAGAATAATTGGTAGATTTGTTATTGATGACATTTTAAAATATCGTAAAAAAAATAATTATTTAATACGAAAATTATGCAAACCCTTGATAGAAAAATTGCACCAGCTTTTAAAACAATAGAAAAAATAGAAATGATTAAAGCAAGCGAACTGCGCTTGCGTAATAATATCCCTGTTTATTCAATTAATGCTGGTACCCAGGAACTTATAAAGATAGAATTCATATTCTCCGCTGGGATGTACCAACAAAAAATCCCGCTTCAGGCAGCTACTGTAAATGCTATGTTGGAAGAGGGTACCTCAAAATTAAATGCCTCCCAAATTGCTGACAAGGTAGATTATTATGGAGCATTTCTCGAAACAAGTCTTACTCAGGATACAGCATCCATTGTATTATATACATTAAATAAACATTTGAAATCTACCTTGCCTATAATTGAGCAAATAATTAAAGATTCGGTGTTCCCGCAAGATGAATTGAATACGCATATTGGAAACAAAATGCAGACATTCTTTGTTAATAACCAAAAGGTAGCAAATGTAGCTCGTAAACGCTTTTCCGAACTCCTCTTTGGTGAGAAACATCCCTATGGTATCAATGTAAAAGAAAAAGACTTTAGTTTTATCAATCGTACCCATTTGATTGACTTTTATTCCAGCCTCTATTGCTCTAATAACTGTAAAATAGTATTGGCAGGTAAAGTGGAGGAGGATATGTTAGTTTTGTTGGATAATTATTTTGGTGGCGATGATTGGAATAATGCTAGTTCAAGCGATTCTTTTGCCGCCAATCTTTCTGTTATTGAGCCCAATGAAATAAATGGTTCCGAATTAATTTTGAAAAAAGATGCTGTGCAATCAGCCATTCGAATTGGTAAAGTGCTATTTAATAAAAAACACCCCGATTTCCAATCCTTACAGATATTAAATACTTTGTTTGGTGGGTATTTCGGCTCTCGCTTAATGTCTAATATCAGAGAGGATAAAGGTTATACTTACGGCATCGGATCGGGTATCGTCTCTTTACAAAATTCAGGGTATTTTTTTATTTCTACAGAAGTAGGTGTAGATGTATGCAAGGATGCACTAAATGAAATATATTTTGAAATGAACCGTTTAAGAGAAGAATTAGTATCTGAAAATGAGTTGCAACTAGTTAAAAACTACCTTTTGGGAACATTTTTGCGCAGTGTGGACGGCCCCTTCGCAATGGCCGAAAAGTTTAAAGGTATCATGGAATATAATTTGGATTATGATTATTTTGATAATTACATTGCAACCATTAGGAGTATTTCTGCGTCTAAGTTGAGAAATCTGGCTAATACCTATTTGGATAAGAATAGCATGATAGAATTAGTTGTAGGTAAAAAATAAAAAAAATGTTTTCAAATTATAAAAAAAAATCTTCTCATTTGCCCTACTTTAGCATGGCTAGGTTAAAGTTCTTTTTATTTTTCATACTTTTTTATTCTTCCTTCTTTACTTTATCACCTTCGGGAAATAACGGTGGATCTTTATTCGCCTCCCATTTAATGGGGGGGGAAATTATTTGGGAATGTCAAGGTTCCGGACAGTATATTTTCAAAATGAAATTTTATCGCGATTGTAACGGTATTACCCCCCCCTCAAGTGTTTCGTTAATGGTTTTTAACCATCCTACATTGAATGATATCAATTTAGGTTTCTTTTCTAAAACAGATATTTCACCAAGCTGTAACAGTGCAGGCCCTGCTATTTCATGTGCTAATGCAGAGGCCCAAACCAATTGGCCCACCAGTAGTAATCCTATTGCAGGTGCTGTGGAAGAATCTGTTTTTCAGTCCGCACCTATCACCTTAAATGGTGTGCCACCCGCCCAAGGATGGGTTTTTATTTATTCCGACTGCTGTAGAAATGGCTCTATTACTAATTTGCAAAGCCCTAGCTCTAAGGGTTTTACTTTAAAGGCTGTGATGTATGCATCCAACGGACAAAATGGAAACCCTTGTTTTGATTCCTCCCCTATGTTTTTGGAAAGTCCAAGCACAGTAATTTGTCTTGGCGCACCATTTAAATATAACCACAATGCTTTTGATCCGGATCTAGACTCCCTTTCCTTTTCATGGGCACCACCATTGGATAATTTTACAGGAGTTTATAACCCTGGAACTAATCCTCCACCAATTGCATTTACTTCTGGTTATAGTTATGACAGCCCTTTGCCGGGGGTGTCGCAAAATCCAGCAAATGTTCCTGCAATAATTAACCCTATTACAGGGGAGATATCCTTCACTTCACTTACCCAAGGCTGTTTTGTTACAAATGTGAAAGTAGAATCCTGGAAATGCGGCACTTTGGTAGCTGAAATTTACAGAGAAATTCAAATAGTTTTATTACCCTGTGCTACTAATACTAGCCCCTTGGTAACATACACTTCCTATCAAAGTACTGTGCCTGCAGGAACTTTAGTTAGTTTTACGCTGGATGGAACAGACCCTGGAATGCTCCCTGATGGTGTTACCCCTCAATCATTAGTAATTAATGCCAGCGGAACTCAATTTGGTGCAAACTATACTAGTAATTCAACAGGATGCTTAAATCCACCATGCGCAACTTTATCCGCCTCGCTACCTGTATCGGCTCCTTCCAATATATCTACCACATTTAATTGGCAGACTAGCTGTAACCATATTTCGTATAATAATTCATGTAATACAATGTCTAATACTTATACTTTTGTTTTTAGAGTAAAAGATGATTTTTGCCCTGCACCTTCCGAGAATATATCAACAGTTTCAATTACTGTATTAGCTATTCCTGTAGTTCCTTCACCCCAACCTCAGTGCATATCGGTATTGTCAAATGGCGATGTAACATTATCTTGGTTAACACCTCCCGATCCTAACGGTACCTTTAATGGATACCTTATTTACTCCTCAGCTGCTGCTGCTGGCCCATATACATTGGTGGATAGCGTTTTATTATACAACCAGACGGTATACACCCATATTGGTGCAAACGCCAATGTTGCAAGAGTATATTACTATATTCAAACTCGCTCAGGATGTTTTGGATTAGTGCAGTCACCGCCTACCGACACCATCAGCTCTATATTTTTAAATGTTACAAATCCAGGGAATGGCACGGCATCCTTATTTTGGAATCCTATTGCTTCGCCCAATATCTCCTCCTCCACAGGTATTTATTCTATTTATCAGGAATACCCTATTGGCGTATGGACATTAATAAAATCAACATCAAATTTATCTTTAATAGATTCTATATTAATTTGTAATGTAAGTCTTAATTATAAGGTTCAAATAGCTGATAATAGTGGTTGCATATCCGAATCATCCATTGATGGAGGTGCTTTTCAAAATGTTATAGTACCAAATATTCCAATTGTCGATACTTTAAGTGTAGATGATTTTAATAATGCTTTGATAGCTTGGGATAAAAATCCAGCACCAGATGTCATAGCTTATGTAGTTTATATTTTTAATGGAAGTGCATGGATACCGATTGATACTGTGTTTGGCATTAATAATACAAGTTATAATTATTTATTATCGAATGCCGGCATTGGTGTGGAGAAATTTCGCCTCGCCGCCTTTGATAGTTGCGGAAATATTAGCCCATTGGGTACAATTTATAGTACCATGTTTTTATCCTCTATTCCAAAAATTTGTGACCGTAGTGTAATTTTAAACTGGACCAACTATACAAATTTAGGAAACGGATTAGCAAATTATCGTATTTATCAATCAACTAATAGTTTGGCTGGACCATATACACAAATTGCATCGGTTCCAGTTGGAACAAATACCTATACCGTTTCTTCTCTCGCAGCTTTAACAACTTATTATTATAAGATAGAAGCAGTGGATACTTCGGGCACAAAAACAGTTTCTTCTAATAGAATTATATTTTACTCAGCTGCACCCGTCCCGCCTTTATTTTCATATCTCCGCAATGTTAGTGTAATAAATAATAATCAAGTGGAAATTACTAGTCACATTGATGTTGGAGCTGCTACATTAAATTATAAAATAATGCGTTCATTAGATACTGTATCAGCAAATTTTAAATTGATTGGTTCGGTACCCGCAAGCATTGTAACTCCTGTAACCTATATTGATGATAAAGCGCTAACAGACAATAACAGCTATTATTATAAACTAATTAACGTTGATAGTTGTGGATTTGATGGGCTTAAAACAAATTTCGGAAGAACAATTTTACTAACAGCTTTAAGCAATAGCTCCTCAATGGAAAATACCTTATCATGGAATGATTATGAAGGTTGGTCGGGAACTATATTGTCGTATAATATTTATAGAGGTATTGACGGAATAATGGATCCTACTCCCATTGCAAATACCCCCTTTACTGGGATGGGATTTAATACCTATTTAGATGATGTGTCAGCCCTGTTGAGTGGGGAGGGCATATTTAGTTATTATGTGGAAGCGTTGGAGGGCTTGGGCAATATTTTTAGTTTTAATGAAATCAGCCGATCAAATATTGCAGAAGCATACCAAGATCCTATAGTTTTTATACCCAACGCTTTTAGGCCGTCCAGCGAGCACAACAATCTTTTTATACCTGTAACTACTTATATAAATTATTCAGAATACGAATTTTCAGTTTTCAACCGATGGGGATCTCAAGTTTTCACTACCAGTGCTGTTGATACAGGTTGGGATGGAACCCAAAATTCAAATAAATGTGAAACGGGTGTTTATATTTATTTGTTGCGTTTTAAATCTTCTAAAGGGGAGTACATCGATTTTAAAGGTTCTATAACACTTTTAAGATAAAATTATTTTTGTTTCCATTTCATTCCTTAAATTATCCAGTCGTAAATTTATATTATTCATCCAAGCATCTTGTGAATTATATATGTAGCAATAAAAGCATACTATTAACCTGAGACACTATTTTAATAGTTATAATTATTTATAATAAAAGTGTTGATAAAAGCGTTTTAAGATTTATTTATTCATAATATTAATCGAAGGCTGCATATTAATTTTGTAAAATTTATTTGAAGAATTTAGGTTTTAAACATGTTTTTTAATTTAAAAATCTCAATAATAGTTTTTTTATTTTTAATTTAATCTCCTTATTTTTGAAGGATTTTATAAATCAGCTTTTTTGTCGATAAAAAAGAGGTATTTGTACTGTAGTTTTAGCAGTCTTGTCTGTTTATACGCAATTAATTAAAAATCAGGTAATTGAAAAGGTTTTTTATGCATTTTAAATGAAAAATAAAATTGCTTATGGAATTTCTTTGAATTAACTTTGCTCCGATTTTAATCACTCAAATAATATCTAATTAAGCATGAGACAACTTAAAATAACCAAATCAATTACCAACCGTGAGAGCGCTTCATTGGATAAATATCTTCAGGAAATTGGACGTGAAGAATTAATAACAGCCGATGAGGAAGTTGTATTGGCTAAGAAAATTAAAGAAGGAGATCAAGTAGCATTAGAGAAATTAACCAAAGCAAATCTGCGATTTGTGGTTTCTGTTGCCAAGCAATATCAAAATCAAGGATTAAGTTTGCCCGATTTAATTAACGAGGGTAATTTAGGTTTGATAAAGGCAGCAAAGCGTTTTGATGAAACAAGAGGGTTTAAATTTATTTCCTATGCCGTTTGGTGGATAAGGCAGTCTATTTTACAAGCATTGGCTGAGCAATCTCGTATTGTGCGTTTACCATTGAACCAGGTAGGGTCATTAAATAAAATTAATAAGGCATTCTCTAAATTAGAGCAGCAATATGAGCGGGAGCCAAGTGCAGAGGAGTTATCAATTATATTGGAATTGCCGCAGGATAAAGTAGCCGATACAATGCGTGTATCTGGTCGCCACGTATCCATGGATGCGCCATTTGTAAGTGGGGAAGAAAATAGCTTGCTTGATGTTTTGGTAAACCATGACTCGCCTCGTGCCGATAATGAATTAATGAATGAATCCTTACAGCGCGAAATTGAACGATCACTTTCTACGCTTACTGATAGAGAGAGAGATGTTGTAAAATTGTTTTTTGGGATAGGAATCAATCATGGATTAACATTAGAAGAGATTGGTGCTAAATTCGATTTAACTCGTGAACGCGTTCGTCAAATAAAAGAAAAGGCTATTCGCAGGTTGCGTCATAATTCCCGTAGCAAATTATTGAAAACATATTTAGGATAAATTTAATTAAATTACTGCCAATATTCACAATTTAAGTGGAAGGCTTGGTGGAGCATAATATCTTTCATACATGTCATCAGATACATTAAAACCAAAGAAGAGTAAGGTTGTTGATCCTTATGAAAAAGAACTCAATAATTGGATTAAGCAAGAAAGAGCCGCACTAGATTTAATTGGTATAGTTGGTAAACTTTGGTTTGAAAAATCTATTGAACTGATAATTTTCAGAATAAAATTAGTTGATAGAAGTGCCAGTGAAATAATGAATTTGCATCTTTATTCAAAGGATATTGTAAAAAAACCCATCAATGTTTTAGATTCTGTTTTGTTGGCTACTGAAATTCAGCGTGCTAATATTTGCGCTTCTCGTATTGATATTGGGAAATTAGTTTATGAATGGACCCAGGAAAAAGATAATTTCAAATCTACTGCTGATTTTATTAATCATAAATTAAAAAATTTAATAGGAAAAAAAGCTACCATAACTCCCAAAGATATAGTATTATATGGTTTTGGTCGCATAGGTCGTTTAGCTGCTCGTGAGCTTATTTCACAAGCTGGAAAAGGGGAGCAACTGCGATTAAAAGCAATAGTTACCAGAGGGAATAGTAATGAAGAAATAGTAAAGCGCGCTGATTTATTACGTACTGATTCTGTTCATGGGTCATTTCCAGGCACTATCGTTGAAGATTTCAATAAAAAAGCATTAATTATTAATGGGCATATCGTTTATATGATTAATGCCAAAAATCCCGAAGATGTAGATTATACTATTTATGGCATTCAGGATGCATTGTTAATTGATAATACGGGAATTTTTAGAGATGAAGCAGAATTGAGCCGTCATTTGAAAGCAAAAGGGATTTCAAAAGTATTACTTACAGCTCCTGCAAAAGGCAATGTTCCTAATGTGGTATATGGTATTAACCATGAAAGTATCAATATTAAAAAAGACGCTATTTTTTCTGCCGCATCCTGCACTACCAATGCAATAATGCCAGTATTACAAGTAATACATTCTAAATTAGGCATTTCTCGTGGTCATATAGAAACGGTGCACTCTTATACCAACGACCAAAATTTATTAGATAATTATCATCCAAAATATCGAAGAGGCCGTTCGGCGGCATTAAATTTGGTAATTACCGAAACTGGTGCCGAAAGTGCAATAAAAAAAGTATTACCCCAGCTTTCAGGCAAATTTACAGCTAACTCAGTTCGTGTACCTACTCCAAATGTATCCTTGGCAATATTAAGCATGACCATCGAAAAAGAAGTTACTAAAGATGTGTTGAATGAAATAATGAAGGATGCCGCGCTAAACGGAGAATTAGTAGAGCAAATTCAGTATATTAATTCTAACGAATTTGTTTCAACAGATGTAATTGGCAACCCTTGTTCCTCTGTGTTTGATAGTCAAGCAACAATAATAGGACCTGATAAAAAAAATATAGTATTGTATGTTTGGTACGATAATGAATATGGATATACCCGCCAAGTAATTCGTTTTGCAAAATACATTGCAGAAGTAAGAAGAATGGTGTATTATTAAATCTAAAATTTCTCGATTAAAAATATTGTAGAAATTAGATGTTTTTTGATTATTTTTTTAACCTTACAATGGTACTGTAGTTTATTCAATTAAGGACTAAAGTTCCTGAATTCAATGGGTTAAAATGAAATGCCTCCTATTAGAGGACTTCAGCCCTGATTGCTAAAAAAGTACCGAACCATTAATCTTAAACAAATATTTTTTCTAAATAAAAAAAAATCCAGTCTCGCCATTCTTTTCAACAGCCATTGGGCAGCATATATCATAAAATAAATAAGATAGAAAATAGCAGCCTTGTAATGGCCGTTTGCACCATTATTGCTACAAAAGGTTCTGTTCCTAGAAAAACAGGGACCAAAATGCTGGTTTTTGAAAATGGTGCTATTGAAGGTACTATAGGTGGGGGAGCACTCGAAAAAAAAGTAATTGAACAAGCTCTTGATGTATTAAAAAATAGAGAGGCTAAAATTGTAAAACATAATTTAGTGAGTGAGTTAGCAATGTGTTGTGGCGGGACAGTTCAACTTTTTATAGAGCCTATTATGAACAGAAAAAATATTTATATTTTCGGCGCAGGACATTGTGGTAAGGCTTTAGCGAAATTTGCTATTGATCTTGATTTTAATGTTACACTTATTGATGAGCGATATGAAGCCTTTGAAGGAATTAACCTTCCCGAGTGTATCCTGATAAAAAATCACCATGCAACAGCTATTGAATCATTAAATTTTAATATAAATACGTATATAGTAATTGTAACTCATAATCATGCTTACGATAGGGAGATTCTAGCATTAACATCTAAGAAAACTAATGGGTATATTGGAATGATTGGCAGTGCCCGTAAAGTAGCCATCGCCAAAAAAAATATGATAGCTTCTAATATTCTGGATGAAAATGAAGTGAATGATATTGATATGCCTATTGGATTAAAAATTCAAGCTATCACACCTGAAGAAATTGCAATTAGCATTTTAGCAAAACTAATTGACATCAGAAATCAAAAATAATATTTTTTTAAAATCTGCCAATTATTTTGGAGCTCTTTACCAAAAAATATTATAATCCAAAAACAGCTTCAGCGAGACCTACTTCATCAAAACTAATAGGTAGAATACAGTTTTCAATACCGAATTCCATTAATTTTTTTTGTGTGGACTTTCCAATTGCAATTATTTTATGAGAAGCGGTATTATTGCCTTCTTTATTAGTGGGAACGATAACATTTGGGTGAGCATCAAAAAATGACACTACGTTGGAAGGGCTAGTGAATACAATTACAGATGCTTGTGGGAGTGCAGCATTTTCTTTTTTTACCGTTTCGTAAACTACTAAATCAGTTAATTTTTCGGGATCACCAAATTGTTGTTGAATGGAGCGTAAACCACCTTTAGCTTGCGGAAATAAAACAGTTTCGTTACCAACAGTTTTAGCGAATTTTTTTCCTACAACTTTAGTATCGTTAATAGAACCAACGAACGCTGCATTTTTATTATATTTTTTTAATTCCTGTTCAGTAGACTTTCCTATCACACCAAATTTAGTTTTAGGTTTTAATTCTGGATTTTGGTCAAAGAAAAAACCAACAGCATTAGAACTTGCAAAAAACACCCAATCGCTAGATAAGGCTTGAGTATAATTTACTTTTTTTGTTTCAATAAATGAAATGCCATTTACTTGGTAACCATTTCCATGCAGTACTTTTTTAAAAAAGGAGTCCTCATCTAAATCACGGGTAATAATTACGGAGCTGGGTTTTATAGATATTAATTTTTGTATTATTTTTTCCGCAAGCCCCTCATCAGTATAGGATTCAAAGTAAATGCGTTTAGGCATTGAGTTCCAAGCATCGGCCTTGGATATCCATACCTTAAATTTATTAAATTCTTTGAAGCAATATACACCCAATGGTAATAGACATCCACCATCCAACAGGTTTAATACTTTGCGCTCAATAGCAATTGTATCTTGTACTTTTTCTGAATTTAATTTGTTTATATATTCAAATAATTCGAAATCATTTTCTCTAATTTGTAGCGCTAATACTCCTTGAGCAGGAGCAGGAATAAATTCCTTGGGATCCAGTCGTAATACTTTGAATTCGCTTAAATTTATTTTTAATCTTTCTATTCCTGCAGCAGCCAAAAGTATGGCATCGTATTTTTTATCGCGTAATTTTTGAATACGAGTAGGCACATTTCCTCTCAAGTCAGCAATTTGAATATCGCCACGAAATGCTAGTAATTGAGATTTTCGGCGAGGAGAAGAGGTGCCAACAATTGCATTTCTTTTTATTGAAAATTTAAGGGAATTGTCTGTAGATTCTTTTCTTATTAAAATAACATCAGCGGCATCTTCACGTTCAGAAACGGCAGCAATTTTAAGTCCTATAGGGGATTCGGTAGGTAAATCTTTCTGTGAATGCACTGCCAAATCAATTTCATTATTTAACAATGCCTCTTCAATTTCTTTGGTAAAAAAGCCTTTGCCTTCTAATTTGTCGAAACTTAAATCTTGAATTTGATCTCCTTGCGTAACAATAATTTTTATTTCGGCTGTAATGCCAAGTTTTTGAACTTTACGTAAAATATGATTTGCCTGCCATAATGCTAAATCACTGCCTCTTGAGCCAATTATTATTTTCCTTTCCATATAAATATTTTTTATTTGAAGATATAATTGTCTTCTGTTTTTTAGGAGAGATTGAAGCGGTAAAAGTTATATTTTTTTTATATCTTCAATTAGAATAGATTTTGCCATTTTCATTGGAACACTGATATATTTTTTTTCCATATAAGACAATATTTTATCTAATACTTCTTTTGATTCAGAGTTTAGGTTTAAAAGTTCTTTGGCAAATACTTCATTAGCAGTTTCTCTTATTTCCTTTATTTTTTTAGGGACTTCGCTCATTGCCAACTCTACCTTTCTAGTTTTTAACACTTGTTTAAACTCTGAAATATTTTTTTCGATAATTACATTACAAGCGATCAATTCTTGCTCCCGCGCCATTAAATTTTCTTTCGCAATATCCTGTAAATTATTTATCGCAATTAAGTTAATATCATAATTATTTAAAATGGCTGGATCTAAATCATTAGGAATAGCAAGGTCAATTACTACTTTTCGGGATGCGTCCTTACCTACTAAACTTTTATATATTGCAGGTGTTATAATTGTTTTAGAAGCACCAGTGCAGGTAATTATAATATCAAATCCTTTTTTGTAATTTTTTAATTCAGCAAGCGTATATATTTGACTATTTAGCTCTTCTGCTAATTTTTTGGCATTTTCTATTGTACGGTTGAATATTGTAAAATTAGAAAATTTATGTTTCTTTAAATATTTAGCCATTGTGGTGTTAGTAGCACCAGAACCAATTATTAAAAAACGAGCATCTTGTTTTACATTTAACTCCCGCAGTTTGCGGTATGCGAGGGATACAACAGAAATAGAATTATGTGCTATATTTGTATGAGTATAAACGTCTTTCGCTGCAACTACCGTACTTTTAATTGCTAATCGAATTAAATCACCAGTTAAATTATATTCATTACATTTTTCATATGCATTACGAACTTGTGTAATTATCTCCCTTTCCCCTACTACTAAAGAGTCTATTGAGGAAGCGACGTTAAATAAATGCCTTAAAGCCTCTTCACTTTCAAATAATTGCGCATTTTTTATTGCCCAATTTATTTCTTTCTCCTTCCAATCAGGATTAAAAGCTGAAAAAAAATTAATTAGAAATGATTTATTAAAAGTTTGGTTGTTGGAAAATATAAATTCTACGCGGTTACAGGTAGAAAGGTATAATAACTCGTCGAGATTAGCTTTTTCTTTTAAATATTGTAATCGAACTTGTAATTGTTTCGCATCTATATGAAGCTTCCCAATATCATTAATATCGGTAGCTTTATGTGTAAATGCTAAAATTTTTATTTTATTCACATCTCAAAATTTAATAATAATACAAAGATGGGTTCTATTCATGAAATTATTGTCATGGTATTGTCATATTTTTAGTTTGGAACAATTATAAATAAAGCGCTTCCAAAGAATTATTTGGTTATATTTTGCTGGTTAGGGTTTGGGACGAAATAAGGTTTATAGAATTGGCGCAGTAATTTTCTTCTTTTTAAAGGCGTAAATGAGGCGAATAGCCTTAGCTATTTAACGATTTTACAACGCAGAAAAAGGACAAAAGAACAAGCCAAAATGTAAAGGTTATTTTGTCCCAATCCCTTAGCGAAGTTTTCGAAATAAATCCGCAAATTAAAAGGTTCAACAACTATGTTTTTTTCTTTAGTCTTGATACAAAAGAAACAAAAAATAAAGAACAAACGATTCCTTCACTCCTGCAACCCTGCATTGCGTTTGCTCATTCCTCACGAGGGTTTTTATAAGCATATTTTTTGCAAAAAAATGAAATCATCTGTTTTTATTAATATACCTGTTTTGTCGAAATTATTTGGAAAGCTTTACTTAGCAATAAATAGGGGGGGTAAAAAAATCAAAGTACCCAATATTAATGGGATTGGACACTTTGATTTTTAATGCTTATTTCTAAGAAATCAAAAATATAAGAATGATTAAAATACTATTCTAATTCACTTCAATCAATTCAACATCGAATGTCAATTCAGCTTTTTCTGGAATCAATGGTAGTCGACCTTGTTCCCCATAGGCTAAAAAGTATGGAATTACCAATCGTAATTTATCACCAGTATTCATTAAGGCAATACCTTCGTCCCAGCCGGCAATAACTTGTCCTTTTCCTAATGTAAATTCAAATGCTTCGCCGCGTTCAACTGAGGAATCAAACATTTTGCCATCGGCTAAATACCCCGAATAGTGGACTTTAACAGTTTTACCAGGAGCAGCTTTTACTAAACTTTTACTTTTAACTACCTCATAATATTTTAAACCAGAAGCAGTTGTTATGGGGTTTTTCCCTTTAATATCAAAAAGGGCAGGGGCTAAAACTTGCTGAATATCTATTACTTCTATATCAAAAATTAAATCAGCGTTAGGCGGAATGGTAGGTGGGTGTCCAATTTCACCATATGCTAAGTTGGAAGGAATATAGAATTTAGCTTTTTCACCTTTATGCATTAATGAAATCCCTTCTTCCAAAACTTTAATAAGTTGGCCTGAGCCTATTTTTATTGTAAATGGTTGTCCACGTTCAACAGAAGAATCAAATGGTGTACCATCTTTAAAGAAGCCGCTATAATGCAATACTACTTTATTCCCCAGATTAACTTTTTCCGCTAATTTATTTTCATAGGTTTTAATATATTTCAATCCACTTGGCGTTTTTATGGTATCTTTTCCTGTTACATCAAAAGGTCTGGGTGATTCAATAATATCTAGTAATTCAACATCAAAAATTAGTGTTGATTTAGGTGGTATGGAACCTTTTTGTTGTTCACCATAACCTAATTCATGACCAATTTTAAGCGTAGCTTTATCTCCTACTTGCAAAAGTAAAAAAGCTTCGTCCCAGCCTTTAATAACTTGGCCTACTCCAACCTTAAATGAAAATGGTTTCCCACGATTTAAAGAACTATCAAATATGGTGTCATTAGTAAACTTACCTGTATAATGAACAACCACTTTATCACCAACCTTGGCTGTTTTACCATTTCCTTTTTCTTTAACAGTATATTCTAAACCCGAAGCTGTTTTAATAGTTTTTGGATTGTTTATTTTCTGACTTGTTTTTGTATTCTGTGCATTCATTGAAAAAGTAATTAGTGAAAAAAGAATTAATACAAAAATATTATTTATTTTCTTTCCCAATTGTAGGATCGAAACAACTTTTTTGTTTCCACAATTTCGATTAAAAAGAAGCTGGTTTTTTAGTTTTTTCATTTTATAAACTATAAATTTAATGAGGATAATTATAAAAAAAAGTTCTATGTCAATTAAGTGAAGTTTTCAAAATAAATAAGCAAATTAAATGTTTCAAAAACTGTGTGTTTTTCTTTTGTCTTTATACCCTCGGGCAAAAGCTCAGGAAAGGCTCCAGAAACAAAAAATTAATAACAAACGATTCCTCCCAAATTTGTTACCCTGCATCGCTTTTGTTCATTCCTAAAGCGCGTTTTCATAAGGATATTTATTGCAAAAAAATGAAATCATCTTTTTTTATTAATATATCTGTTTTGTCGAAAATTATTTTGAAAGCTTTACTAAGAAAATGCTTAGGAAATATTTTCATTATTGAAAACTTACTAATTCTACGTCAAAAATTAATGAAGAGAAAGGAGGGATAAATTCGCCAGCACCTTGCTCACCATAAGCCATATTGGATGGTATTATCAATTGACCTTTTGAACCAACACTCATTAAAGAAATACCTTCATCCCAACCTTTAATAACTTTACCTGTTCCCAAAGGGAATTCAATTGGTTCGTAAGGTCTTCTTTTATCGTATAAATTTGCTTGTTTTGCGGTTGCTTCAATACTTGTATCAAATATTTTCCCATTTATTAATCGTCCTGTATAATTTACTTTAACAGTACTTCCAATAGGAGGTTTAGAGCCATTACCTTTTGTTTTTTCAATATAATACAATCCACTTTGTGTTGGTTTAGCAGTAATTTTATTGGATGCTATATAATCAGCAAATATTTTAGTTTCTTCGTTACTGCGAATTTCGGCTAATGCTTTTTGCTCTTTCATAATTTCATTTCTTTCTTTTTCTGCATCTGCTTTAGCAGTTATTTTTATTAGTTTCACTACAAAATTTAACATACTTCCTTTTTCTATATAAGGAGGAACTTCTTTTGCACCAAATGTTTTCATATAAACAGAATCGGCACTGATTATAAAACTTGCACTATCTCCAATCGACATCATCGACAATGCATCTTCAAAACTTCCTTTAAATGAAGATTTAGTTAAAGGGAATTCAATAAACTCGCTTCCATTATTTTTGTTCATTTTGGAATCGAATAATACAGAATCTTTGTTATTTTTATATGCCATGTATAATTTTACAACATCTCCTTCTTTAGCTTTTAAATCAGTATTAGTTTGGGTGTAAAATTTAGCATATACTCCATTTTCAGATAGTTCATAACCAGGGTAAGGAGATTTATTACAGGATGTAATTACTAAGGCAGCTGTGATTGCAGAAAAGGCGATTTTTGTAGCAAATAGTTTTTTCATTGGATTTTTGTGAATTTCTAGTTTATATTAGTTATTATTTAAAATTTTAATTGTTATAGCTTGTTAAATTTATTAGTTCTATTTCATAAATTAATGTTGTGTATGGAGGAACAATGTTAGTTGAAGACCCCGTTTCTCCAAAAGCAAGTTGCGAAGGTATAATAAATTTTGTTTTGGCACCCTGATTCATTAAACTAATTGCAGTTTTAAAACCATTTATTACTTGCCCATCCTCTCCAAAATTAAATTCCAAGGCTTGAGAACGCTCGTAGGTGGATTCAAATTGTTTGCCGTTTAAAAAAAATCCTTTATAATGGATGGTTACTTTATCACCATAACGTGCGAAATTGCCTACACCTTGAATTACAGGCATATAGTACATGCCATTAGCAATTGGGTAATATTTAGTTTTGTTTGTATCCAAATAAATTTGAAGTTTACGCGACTCTTCAATATCCCTATTTTCTACAATTTGTTCAAATTTTTCCAATTCTTTTTCATATTCTACTTTTGTTAAGATAGAATATAGTTTAACATCCATTTTTATTGAACTTCCATGCTCCAAGAAAATAGGTAATTCCGCCTTGAAAAACTTTTTAAATAGGGAATCCGCGTTTACAATAAAAGAAACACTATCTCCAGCATTCATTTTTTTTAATCCTTCCTCAAAGCTACCTGAAAATGAAGATCGATTGAAAGGTAAAATTACCATGCCAGTTTCGTTACTTGAAAAGGTATCATAAAACACAGAATCTTTTAAAGTTTTATATGTAATTATTAATTGCAAGAAATCTCCAGGAAATGGTTTGCGTTTTCCATCGCCTATTGCTTGTAACTTGTAGTATAGGCCAGTATTAGTTTTATTGTATCCCTGATATTTTGAATTGTTCCAACAGGATGTAAATAAAAGCAGAAAAATAGATGTAAGTATAATTTCTGCTCTAGCAGTATAGACTTTAGAAAAAGAAATCCACCAATTAATAGAATTATGCATGATTCTCAATTAATACTCAAGTATTTTTAATTAATTAATAGACAATAATTCAATATCATATATTACGGATGATTTGGGAGGTATTTTGCTATTGTCCCCTATCAGGCCGTGCGCTAAATGGGAAGGTAAAATAAAAATTGCCTTGCTGCCAACGCGAAGTAGCTGAATAGCTTCATGTAAACCACTTTCTACATTATCTCTTCCAATTAAAAATGTTTTTGATCCAGTAGAATCGGAGGAATAACAAAGAGTGCCGTCGAGCAAACTAATTTTGTAATTTACTTTGGCTTGTTTTTCGTTAGCAGCAGCTGTGCCATTACCAATTTCAGTAATCATATATCGTAAGCCCGTTCCTGTGGTAATCATTTTCCAGCCACGATGATGAACGTATTGATCTATTTCATCACTTTCTTGTTGTACATAAATTTTATTGGCTTTAATTAGTTTTTCATTTAAGTCTTTCTCTTGTAAATTGGTGTTTTTTGATGTTCTTTTATGAGCATCGCCGCAGGCTTGAAAGAGTATAAAAAAAATAAAAATTATGGTTGATAAAACTAAAGTTCTTAAAATTCTAAAATTGGCAATAAAAAAAATATTTTTCAAATTTAATTTTCCATTTAATTTTAAAATGTTGTTGCAAAAATTAAAGAGGGAGGTTTTGATTTGCTTAAATTTCGTTATTACAATACTACTTTTAATCATTTTAATGTTTTTTTATAGATACTGCTATAAACTTTTATTTTTCTTTGGATTAATATTTTATCATCAACAGGAAACAAACTTATTTATGAAAAAACACTTTAAAATCTATATAAATTTATAGTTAGTTTATATTCAATTAAATGAGCCATTTTTCAAATTAAATAAGTATTATAGATTGTTTTTAGGAAGGGGTATTGAGTTCTTTTTTATATTCAGGTAATAAAGAAACAAATTTAATAATTGTTTCATCTAAAGAAACATCACTCATACCGCCAGCTGCATTAGCATGACCACCGCCATTAAAATGCTTGCGTGCAAATAAATTAACATTAAACTTCCCTTTGGAACGGAAGGAGGTTTTAATTTCTCCATCACGCTCAACAAAAAATGCTGCAAAACGTATTCCTACTATGGAAAGGGCATAGTTTACAACCCCTTCGGTATCGCCTTTTTTATAATTAAAATGTTTCAATTCATCAGCTTTTAAACTGAAAAATGCAGTTTGGTACTCTTTCAAAATTGTTAATTTTTGAACAAGCAAAAAGCCTAATAATCTTAATTTATCTTCTGTATTATCATCATAAATTCGATTGTGTATAATTGAATTTTCAGCCCCAGCATCAATCAATTCCGAAATAATACGGTGTGTTTTCGCGGAAGTAGAAGGGAAGCGGAAAGAGCCGGTATCAGTAACTATTCCGGTATATAAGCAATTAGCAATGTTTTTATCTATTAAGTTTTTATCACCCATTAATGTAATAAAATCAACTACTAATTCACAGGTGGAGCTTGATTTTGTATCAGAAAGCATATAGTCTGCAAAATCTTCAGGCTCCAAATGGTGATCGATTATACATTTTATTGCATTAGATTTCCCTACATTTTCACCCAAGTGATTTATACGACCGAGGGAATTAAAATCCAGACAAAATATTATATTAGCCTTTGTTACAGCTTTAATTGCTTCTTTTGTTTTGATTGAAAAATTAATTACATTTTTATTGCCAGGCAACCAATATAAAAAGGCTGGATAATCATTGGGTGTTATAACAGTTACCTCATGTTTTTTTTTCTTTAAGTAATTATATAATCCTAATGAAGATCCCATTGCATCGCCATCAGGTGACCAATGCGTAACAATTACTATGTTTTTGGGCTTACTTAAAAGTTCTTTTAATTCTTTAACTTGGCTAGGTTTCAATGCTTGATTATTTTTAATTAATTGTCAAATTTACTATTTTAATTTTTCTTATTTTATTTAGTTTATTGTTTTATTTTTTAATATAATAGTTTAAATTTTAAACACTTATGGTAAAAAATGAGAAATTGAAAGGTAAAATACAATTTTAACTTTTAATTAACAATGGTTCGGTACTTTTTTAGCAGTTATGGCTGAAGACCTTTAATATCAGGCATTTTATTAACCCCATCCTTAAGGCTGGGGTTGCAATGATACCCAATAAATTCAGGGACTTTAGTTCCTACTTGCAAAAACTACCGAACCATTTAATTAAATAACCTTCATTTTATTTAATTTTTATTTTTTAAACATTAATAACTAAACTTAATATTTATAAGGAAAAGTTGTTGGAAGATTATTAATTATTAAGATTAGTTATTTTACTATTATCTAGTAACTGAAGCTTTAAGTTCATTATCAAGTGGGATCATTTTATTTAAATCTGGATCCCACAATTTAAGGCGCAAGCATGCGATGATGTCGCGGGGTTTCAGTGTGGTGATGTTCACTTTTTGTAATTCAGGGATTTTTGCCATTGCTTCTGGCAGACGATAAAAAGGAATTCTGGAGTTGAGGTGATGGATGTGGTGGTAACCAATATTTGCTGTTATCCATTCCAAAATAGGGTTCATTGCCATATAACTGGATGATTCTAGAGCAGCATTGGAATAGCTCCATTCCACATTATTTCGAAAAACAACCTCAGGGAAATTATGCTGGGCATAAAATAAATAAGAGCCTAGCATATGCGAAAGAAAAAATGGTAAAAAAAATGTAAGAAGCCATGTTAACCAGCCAAAGTTAACAATTAGAAAAATTGCGAAACTGAAATGGATAATTAATACAGCCAATGAATCCCAGTGTTTACGAGGGTTACTTAAAAAAGATTGTATGCATATACCATACATAAATGTAGTAAAATAAGCAAAAAACATATTTAATGGATGTCGGACCGATAAATAAATAAATCTATCCATTTTAGAGGCTTCCATAAATTTTTGTTTTGTCATAATAGGGAAAGAACCAATGCTTACACTAAATAATTTAGCATTATGGTTATGGTGGTGATCATGAGAACGCTTCCAAATATTGGGAGGAGTAATCATGTAAATACCAAAAATTGTAAATAAAAATTTTGCAAAAGGAGACTTAGGAAGAATTGTATGGTGCTGGTAGTCATGAAAAATAATGAAACAGCGCGAAAGTAACATTGCGCTCAAAATACTGCAGACTATTCTTCCCCAAATATTAGATATAGTGGCAGTTGCTATTAATAATCCTGTAAGCAATAAAAGTGATGAAATTGTATGGAACCAACTCTTCCATCGAATCTCATTTGCAAATTGTTTTGTTGCTAATATAAGTTGTTTACCCTCAAGCATTTGTTTTTTTTAGATTCAAGTTTGTGTATTAAAAATAGCAAAGAATTTTTATTTATTATAAATTCTTTTAAGATAAAAACTTGTTACTATTTTAATTTGTCTTTAAAAACTTTTTTAAATTTTTCTACCTTTGGTTGAATAATAAATTGACAATAAGATTCATTTCCATTTTGGTTAAAATAATTTTGGTGATAATTTTCGGCATTATAAAAGGTTGAAAAAGGACTTATTTCAGTTATAATTTTATTATTCCAAGCACCTTCATCGTTTAATTGCTTCTTGTATTTTTCTGCAATCGTTTTTTGTTCTTCATTTAAATAAAATATAACAGAGCGATATTGGGTGCCAATATCATTACCTTGCCTATTAATTTGAGTAGGGTCGTGGGTTTTCCAAAATACAGATAATAGCTCGTCAAAACTTATTATTGAGGCATCATAAATTATTTCACAAACTTCGGCATGACCAGTTGTTCCTAAACATACTTCTTTATAGGAGGGGTTTTTAATTGAGCCTCCAGAAAATCCTGATTTAACAGTTATCACTCCATTCAATAATTGAAATTGAGCTTCAACACACCAAAAACAACCGGCACCAAATATTGCAGTATCCATAGTAACTAATTTATCAGTTTTAATTTTATTAAGATTATTTTTTTCTAATTGAATTTTTTTGTTTTTATTATATTCATCATCTGTTTTTGTGATGCTTGGGTTCTCAATAATTTTAGGAGAATCAGAGCATGACATACAATTTATAGATACTACAGTTAAAAGTGAAAAAAAAACATTCATTTTATTTTAAATAATAATTTGTTTAAAATTATAAAAACCGACACCAATTTATAAATATATAAACATAGTTTTTGAAATTGTATGTCGATACTTCCTTATAGAAGCATTTAAAGGTACGTATATAAGTTAGAAAGTTAAGTTTTTATTTTTTTATTTTATTTTAAATTCATTTGCAATTTCTTTAAAATAGCTTACGATAAATTGCGAATCAATCTTATTTAAAGTAGCCAAACTCCCTTTATTTAGTATGAATTTATATTCTACTTCTGTCTTTTTAACTTCTTTTTTATTGTTTACATTTTTAATTTTATAGGAAATAAAATTCTGAGTTCTATCGTCAATACTTTTACTTTTTAAATTAGTTATCCAAACTGCAGGGTCATCCAATTTTACCCAAACAACTATTTTTTGAACAGTACCATTGTCTAATAATTGTTGTAAAGATTTACCATTAATTAATGATTTTTCACCTCCAATAATATTTAATTCACTCACTTCAATTAAAGAATTATTTAAAAGACACTCAGCAACAGTTGCTCCGTTGCTATGAGCAATTAAGCGATTAAACGATTTGTACTTCAGTTTGTTTAATTCTGCTTTAGCTTGGGGAGAGCCTAATGAAAATTTTTCAGTAGGAATATAATTATCTCTTCTACTAGCAACTTCCAATGGGTCTATGTCCTCTTTTGGTATTACAAATGAAACAATAACAACTCCAGAATCGATATTATTACTCGAATTATTTTGAGTATTCATCTGATTATAAGGAATGCCTGTAAAGGGGCTTTCTAAACTATCTTTAAATCCCTTATTGCTCAGCTGCTCTGTATACATGCTAAGAATTACACCTTCGTTATATCGAGTTTTTGTTTTTTGCTTAGTGCTTTTTATTTTAGTTAATTCTTGCTCTATTATAATTTTATCTTTATCGAGCTTTTTTTTAGCGATGGACATATTTTTTTGAAATTCATCCCATAGTTTTTGATCCTTTTTGAGTGTATAATATGTAATTATTGATATTTTAT
>CAMBDK010000039.1 GCA_945865315.1 Chitinophaga pinensis
GCAGTATTTGCAGGAGTAACCGTAATCGTACCTGTTGCGTTCACTGAACCACAACCACCTGTTAAAGGAATGGAATAAGTAAATGTTCCTGAAGCCGAAGGCGTACCACTAATAGTGATAACATTAGATAACCAAGCAGCAGTAACACCAGCAGGTAAACCTGTTGCAGCACCAATACCCGTTGCTCCGGTAGTAGCGTGAGTTATATTAGTTAAAACAGTACTGATACAAAGCGTAGGTGTCGTTGATGCTGCTGCTGCAGTATTTGCAGGAGTAACCGTAATCGTACCTGTTGCGTTCACTGCCCCACAACCTCCTGTTAAAGGAATCGAATAACTAAATGTTCCCGAAGCCGTAGGCGTACCACTAATAGTGATAACATCAGATGCCCAAGCAGCAGTAACACCAGCAGGTAAACCTGTTGCAGTTCCAATACCTGTTGCTCCGGTAGTAGCGTGAGTTATATTAGTTAAAACGTTACTGATACAAAGCGTAGGTGTAGAAGATGCTGTTGCTGCAGTATTTGCAGGAGTAACCGTAATCGTACCTGTTGCGTTCACTGCCCCACAACCACCTGTTAAAGGTATCGTATAATTAAATGTTCCAGAAGCCGAAGGCGTACCACTAATAGTGATAACATTAGATAACCAAGCAGCAGTAACACCAGCAGGTAAACCTGTTGCAGTTCCAATTCCTGTTGCTCCGGTAGTAGCGTGAGTTATATTAGTTAAAACAGTACTTATACAAAGCGTAGGTGTAGAAGATGCTGCTGCTGCCGTATTTGCAGGCGTAACCGTAATCGTACCTGTTGCGTTCACTGAACCACAACCACCTGTTAAAGGTATCGTATAATTAAATGTTCCTGAAGCCGTAGGCGTACCACTAATAGTGATAACATTAGATAACCAAGCAGCAGTAACACCAGCAGGTAAACCTGTTGCAGTTCCAATTCCTATTGCTCCGGTAGTAGCGTGGGTTATATTAGTTAAAACAGTACTGATACAAAGCGTAGGTGTAGTTGATGCCGCTGCTGCTGTATTCGCAGGAGTAACCGTAATCGTGCCTGTTGCGTTCACTGCCCCACAACCACCTGTTAAAGGTATCGTATAATTAAATGTTCCCGAAGCCGAAGGCGTACCACTAATAGTGATAACATTAGATCCCCAAGCAGCAGTAACACCAGCAGGCAAACCTGTTGCACTTCCAATTCCCGTTGCTCCGTTAGTAGCGTGAGTTATATTAGTTAAAACGTTACTGATACAAAGTGTAGGTGTCGTTGATGCTGCTGCTGCAGTAGGGATAGCACTTATAGAAATAACTATATCGTCAGTACTTGCAAGGCAAGGAGAATTGGATATGGTCCAACGTAAAGTGGCTGTACCGGGAATGTTTAAACCTGTTATACCTGAGCTTGGAGAATTTGTTGTTGTTATGGTGGCTATTCCCGAAACAAGAGACCAGGAGCCTGTACCTACTGAAGCTATATTTGCAGCTAAGGTAGCTGTACTAATGTTACAATCCGTTATATCAGCACCTGCATTGGCTGTTGTAGGGTTATCGCTTCTGGTGATGCTAATGTCATCTGAAGTAGCTGTACAAGGCGCATTGGTAATTGTCCAGCGGAATACATTTGTACCCACAGCCAATCCTGTTATGCCTGAATTTGGTGCATTGGGAGAAGTAATTGTTGCAGTACCGGAAACTAATGTCCATGATCCTGTACCTGCCGTTGGCGTATTGCCTGCAAGGGTGGCAGTGGTAGCACATACTGTTTGGTCGATACTGGCATTAGCTATAGTAGTGCTACCATTTCTTGTAATAACTATATCATCAGAAGATGCAACACATGGAGCATTGGATATTGTCCACCTGAAGGTAACAGAACCTGTTATTAAGCCTGTAATCCCTGAAGAAGGAGAGCTTGGTGAAGTGATGGTACCTATTCCAAAAACTTTAGTCCACAATCCTGTGCCTGTGGAAGGGATATTCCCAGCTAGATTAGTAGAGGAAGCACAAACTGTTTGATCCACATTTGCTGTTGCTATTGAAGGATTATCAGTAACATTGATTATAACATCATCTGAGGATGCTAAACAAGTCCCATTAGAAATGGTCCATCTAAAAACATTTGTCCCTAAACCTAAATTTGTTAAACCTGATGAAGAAGAACTAGGAGAAGTAATGGTGCCTTGTCCCGATATCATTGTCCATAAACCAGAACCTACAATTGGATTATTACCCGAAAGTGTTGCACTATATACACCACAAGCATTAATAATATCCGACCCAGCATTAGAAATGGTAGTATTAGCGGTTGCAACATTAATAGCAAGCGTTCGAGGAGGTCCATTACCGCAAACATTGCAAGGGACAACAGAGAGTTCACCAGAAGTAGCAATATCGGAAAAACGAACAGTAATGGAATTGCTAATATCACCAGTAGTTTTAATAAAACCATTACCTGAGTAAGTCCATAAATAAGTTGTTCCTGGTTCATTCGTAACTGAATACGTAACACCCGTATTGCCTTGGCATACTGTACTTAAGCCAGAAATAACACTAGACTGCGGTGGAGATTGGGCACTAACAGAACTTGGCAACAGCAAAGCGGCTATCGTCAAAAATATTGAAAAAAGAAAAATGCTGGATGATCTCATAATTCTCCTTTTGATTAATAATTAAATTAAATAACAATACCAAACAACATTAAATAAAGACTTTACTCCTTTGGCCAAGCTACAAATATAAAAAAACGTTTTTTAAAAAACAAGATATAATTTTTATAAATAAAATATAGTTGTAAGTTATTTAAGAGTACAAACTATTTAGCGTATGTCCATAGAGTCGGCATTAAAACTTAGAAATCATTGCGAAGGAGATACGACTGAAGCAATCTCACGCCAATATATGAGATTGCTTCGGCTAAAAAAGCCTCGCAATGAGGCCCGTTATTGGCTTTGTTTCAAACAAAACAATTTTGGTTCAAAAATTTTAAATACAGAATTCTGAAGCTTAAAATTTGCATAATTTGAAAATGTTTGACTCTATGGACATTCACTATTTAGAGCTAGGAGGGGAGTAGTGTCAAAATTATTTAAATCGCTGGATAGCATTAACAAAGCAGCTTCCTTTCAATCAATTTGGCAATGAAAGGATTATCTCAACAATGAAATATTACCAATGTAATTCTTTTTTCTATTGTATATATCTATTATTTTAATTCGATAAACATAAACATCCTGTTGCGCTTTTTCTAATCCATAGTTAGCAATACCGTCCCAATGTTTATTAATGTCGTCAGAAAAGAAAATTGAGTTCCCCCAGCGGTCAAATATAACAATTTCAAAATAGCTTATAAAAACGCCTTTGGGGATAAATGTGTCGTTAAAGCCATCATTATTAGGTGAGAATGCGTTTGGAATAAAAAAAGTAACTTCGGGGATAACGACAACTTTTTCATACGCTGTATCAATACAACCAAAATTATTAGAAGTGATTAGCATTACTATGTATGTGCCAGTATCAATGTAAGTATGTGGAGGGGGGACTATGTTACTAGAAGAGTCAATACCAATATTAAATGATGGACTAGCATCTCCAAAATTCCAACTCCAAAAAGTGGCGCCTATTGAAGCGTCTGTAAATTCAAAAACAGGATTTATAAATGTCTCTTCTTGTGAAATCAGTTTAAAAATTGCAGTAGGCTTAGGGTATACCGTTAAATAATTTGAAATAGAGAAACTGCTACTACAGCCGCTATCAGATTTAACAGAGAGTGCTAAATTAAAATGTTTTGCGTCGGCAAGGGAATCGTTAGAAAAACAATGGCTTGGTTCTATACCAAAAGTTCCGTCGCCATAATCCCATAACCATGAAGCATTAGAGCCTGTAGCAATGGATGATGAATTAATTAAATTAACACAGAATAATTCACAGCCTGCAGTATCATTTGCACTAAAATTAACAGAAGGATTCGGATTTACTGCAATATTTTTTGAAATAGAATCGGAGCACCCAAAATTTGAGTGCACCCATAACGTTGCTATGTAATTCCCGGCATTGGTATAAAGGTGTCCACCTGAAACTATTTGGTTGGTATCTATTGGGCTTCCATCTCCAAAATCCCAAAGCCAAGATTGTAAGGTGTCCGTTGTAAGTATTGATGTTTGGTCATTGAATTGAACAGGGTTCCCATCACAAACATTCTCTGCCAAAAACTTAACCGCAGGATTAGGATGAACCACTGTGAACTTTTTAACAGAGTCTTTACAACCGTTATTAGTTGTAATAGCAAGTTCAACAAAATACGTTCCAGATGCCCCGTAAATATAAACAGGGTTTTGTATTGTATCTAAAAAACTGCCATCTCCAAAATCCCAAGCCCAAGCTACATTAGAACCAATTGGAACTGTTGATGAATCGCTAAAAAAAACAGGATGAAACAAACAATTATTTATAAAACTAAAATCAACAATTGGTAAGGGGTAAACAGTAACAGTAGAACTTCCTGTTTGCAATTGATAGCAAATTGTACTACTTGCATCTTGAACACTTACTAACTCATAGAGAAAAACTCCGAAAATGTCAGTAGGGGCAGGGACACTCACTGTATTTCCAATGGTAGTAATTACTGTTTGGTTTTGTCCTCCATTAATTGTATAAACAAATGTATAGGGAGCAAGGGACGAAGCTCCAGTAAAAGTAATATAAGGGGATGGAGAATCTTTACAAACGGCTATTGTTCCTGATATGCTAGCTGTTGGTAAATTATCAACAATTACTGTTGCGCTTCCATTTTGAGGCTGAAAACAGTTGGTAAAACTAGCATCTTGGACGCTTACTATTTCATAAACAAATGTCCCGGGGTTATTTGTAGAGGCCAAAACTATTGCTGAATTTCCCGAGCTGGTAACTGTTGGTTGCAATATCCCATTAATGGTATAGGTGAAAGTGTACGGTGCTGTAGCAGAGGCCCCAGTGAAGGTAATATTAGGAGAAGGGTCGTTTTTGCATAAAACCGTTGTGCCAGCAATGGTAGCGGTAGGTAAAGGATTAACCTGCACCGAAACGCTACCATTTTGCAACTGAGAGCAACTGGTGGAACTACCATCGTTTATGTCGATTAAAGAAAAGGTGTAAGTATTCGCTAAATTAGTAGGCACTAATAGATTTATACTGTTTCCAATACTTGTAATTAAAGTTTCGTTTGGCCCGCTGTTAACACTATAAGTAAACGTATAAGGAGGTGTAGCATTGGCGCCTGTAAATGTAATAGTTGGGCTTGAGTCGTTTTTACATACAGAAGTAGTACCTGTTATAGTAGCTATTGGTAGTGGGTTTACAATTATTGTTGCGCTTCCGTTTTGTGATTGAGAACATAAAGTTGCGCTTGCGTCCTTTACATTTATTAACGAGTATAAAAATGTTCCGACAACATTAGTTGGAGCCGGGATACTAATACTATTGCCTGTGATTGTAGTAAGGGTTGGTTGTATAATTCCATTTATAGAATAAGTAAAAGTATATGGTTCCAAACTCGAAGCTCCTGAAAATGTTATATTTGGCGGTGGTGCATTTTTGCAAACAGCTGTCGTTCCAACTATAGATGCAGTAGGCAGCGGATTAATAGTTACGGTTGCTATGCTATTTTGTATCTGTGAACATGTGGTTGCGCTGCCATCAGAAACACTTTCTAAGGAAAAGGCATAGACACTATCTATAGATGTAGGAATAGAGATGCTTGCCGTATTTCCTCCAGTGGTAGTTATTAGTTGATTTATACCGCCATTAATTGTATAAGAAAAGGAGTATGGAGCAGTGGCATTGCCACCCGTAAAAGTAATACTTTGGGCATTGGCACCTTTACAAACAGCTATCGTTCCTGAAACGGCTGCAAAAGGTAGCGGGTTTACAACAACAACAACAGTATCTTTAGAATTACAATTTAAAGCCGTTGTAGTTACGATATAAGTGAATGAACCCGGACTGTTTAAGGTTAAAGTAGGGTTTGAATTTGTAATATCCGCAAGACCAATGCTGGGAGACCAACTATAGGTATAACCATTAGTTGCAACCGCACCAATGCTCCCCAAATTATTGCTAAAACAAACAGTAAGGTCTGCCCCTGCATTTGAAACAGGGATAGGATTTACTGTTACGGTAACACTATCAATTTTTTCACAACCGAATGCTGATGTTGTTAAAGTATATTTTGTGACTGCCGCGTTGGACAGGGACACTGTTGGGTTAGATACCGTTGTGCTATTTAGACCAAAAGCGGGCTCCCATAAATAAATATAATTACTATTATTTGCTGCACCAATAGTAGCCAAGCCCATGCTGGTACACGCAACAATATCTTCTCCCGCATTAGAAACAATATCTTGATTTACAATAAGACCAACCACATTGCTTTCGCATGCCCCCGTCTCCAAAGCGCGATAAAATTGGCTAGCAGTTATAATTCCGGTGCTAAAAGGAGTAGCATTAGCTCCAGGTATATTAGTCCAGGGCCCGCCACTTGCTGTAGCTGATTGCCACTGAATGGCGCCGGAAAAGCCAGTCAATGTTAATACCGATGCCCCTGAGCCACAAACAGTATCATCACCAGATGCTACAGGTGGTGGCGCAATATTACAAGGGACAAGAATTACAGGTGAAGAAGCTGGATACATTCCACACCCATCCATAGTAAAAGCGGTACTTCCAGACTGAACTGTTATAATTACAGGCAGACCACAGGGTAGATCAGGAAACTTAAATACGGCCCAGTCATTATAGGTATTAGCATTATTGCAAGCTCCAAAGATTGTTATTGGATTTACACATCCAGGTAAATCGGCAAATGGGATATCTTGTAAATTTCCAATTGGAGAACCTGTTACGGATGAAAGCACACCATTAATTGTTAAACTGATGGTCATTGTTGTAGAATTCGGATCTTCATTATTATGCCAATGCTCCACATAAAGTGTAAGTTCACCGGTACAACTAACGCAATACCCTACCTGCACAGAATGAGCTTTCCCATTATAATTCAAAAAAAGACCAAAAAGAAAAAGAAAATATTTGCACAGCTGCTTCATGATTTATGTTAAGTGAAGTTTTCGAAATAAGTTCCGCAAATTAAATGGTTCAACAACTGTGTGTTTTTCTTTCGTCTTGATACAAAAGAAACAAAAAATCAAGAACAAACGATTCCTCCACTCCTGCAACCCTGCATCGCTTTTGTACCTTCCTCACGCGCGTTTTCATAAGGATATTTTTTGCAAAAAAAATGAAATCATCTATTTTTATTAATATATCTGTTTTGTCGAAATTATTTTGAAAGCTTTACTAATTAAAACAAAACAAGAAATGCTAATAAAAAGTTAACAATTTTAATCAAAGATTAAAAAAAAAGAAAAAAGTTGCATAAAGGGGGCCAGAAATTATTTATAAATATAAGAAAAATAAAGAAGAATAAAAAATATGTTTTTATTTTAATTAATGAATTATAAAAAAGTAAAATTAATATGCTCTACTATTTTCGCCTTCCATGTAATTGATAAAAGATTTATTTACTACTTTGTTTCCCCCTGGAGTTGGGTAGTTGCCAGTAAAATACCAATCTCCAGTATTTTGTGGGCAAGCATCGTGTAAACTTTCGATAGATTGATAAATTATTTCTATTTCTGCATTTATTCCATCGGAATGAAGAAGTTCGGCAATTTTTTTTGAAATTTGTTCTGGAGAAAATGGTTTATATATTTCTTTTACAACATTAATAATGTCTTCTTTAGCCATATTTTCTTGGGCTTTGGCTTTTTTGTAAAGTTCCTCAAGCAAATTTTCTTTAAAATTATCTTTTAATAATTGAACAGCGGCTTGAAATGCTATAAAATCACCAAGCTTAGCCATATCAATACCATAACAATCGGGATAACGAATTTGAGGGGCAGACGATACCACTACTATTTTTATTGGCCCCAGGCGGTCGATAATTTTTAAAATACTCTGTTTCAGAGTGGTCCCCCGAACAATAGAATCGTCAAGAATTACCAAACTGTCTACACCTTCTTTTATTACTCCGTAAGTGGTATCATAAATGTGTGCAACCATTTCGTCGCGCTGGCTGTCGTTGGTTATAAATGTTCGCAACTTTGCATCTTTGATTGCAATTTTATGAACGCGAGGATGTACAGAAAGTATTTCAATTAATTCAGATTCGGTAATGCTACTTCCTTTTTTTAAAATTCTTTCTTTTTTTATTGTATTTAAAAAGCAGTGCAAGCCTTCAATCATTCCTCCAAAAGCAACTTCAGCCGTATTAGGAATATAGGAAAAAACGGTGTTTGTTAAATCATAATTTACGGCTTTTAAAATAGCAGGACAAAGCTGAAAGCCCAACCTCTGGCGTTCCTTATAAATAGAGGCGTCACTACCCCTAGAAAAATAGATACGTTCGAAGGAGCATGCTGTTTTTTTTTGTGGGGGAATTATTTCATGTTCACCAAAGCTTCCATCTTTCTTTATTATTAATGAGTGGCCTGGTTTAAGTTCTTTAATTGTACCTATTGGAACATTAAAAACAGTTTGAATTACAGGGCGTTCAGAGGTAACCACTACCACCTCTTCATCCGAATAATAAAATACAGGCCTTATACCGTTTGGGTCGCGCAATACGAATGCGTCCCCATGGCCTAACAATCCAGCCATTGCGTATCCTCCGTCCCACTTTTTACTCGCATCCCTTAAAATACGCTTCACGTCTAAATGTTCTGCTATAAGTCCTGAAATGGCCTGGTTTTTATGCCCTTCCTTTTTATATTTTTGATAAAGATGTTCGTTTTCTTCATCTAAAAAATGACCAATTTTTTCCATTACTGTAACTGTATCTGCCCGCTCCTTTGGGTGTTGACCTAACTCAACTAATTGGTCGAAAAGCTCATCTACATTCGTTAAATTAAAATTGCCAGCAACAACTAAGTTGCGCGTCATCCAATTATTTTGTCGTAAGAAGGGGTGGCAGTTTTCGATGCCATTGCCCCCAAAAGTTCCATATCTAAGGTGACCTAAAAATAATTCCCCAGTAAATGCAATGTTTTTTTTTAGCCAAGGAGCATCCATTAATTTGTCAGGATTTTTTGTACTCACATCATCAAATTTACTAATTATTTTACCGAATATTTCTTTAATAGCATTACTACCTACAGCACGGGTTCTGCTTATATAAATACTCCCCGGGGGAACGTCCAGCTTTATGTTAGCAACCCCTGCGCCATCTTGCCCTCGATTATGCTGTTTTTCCATGAGTAGATACAATTTATTTATCCCATAGAGGGGAGTGCCGTATTTTTTAATGAAATAATCTAATGGTTTCAGCAAACGAATCATTGCTATACCACACTCATGCTTTATCTCATCGCTCATAAATAATTTGATTATTAGTAGTTCTGCGAATTTACGTAATTTTTACTTTGGGAATTTTTTTTAGTGCTATTGTTTGGCTGTATAATAATTATAATTAAATTTATAATATAAGAAATTAACTAATTTTTCTAAGAACTAAAGAGAATTCAATATAAATACTTCACTTTGAAAATAGAATATCTAATTTTTTATTGCACATGGAGAATTATTGCTTGCTAATATAACAAGACCAAACAAATTTTACAGAAATAAATAAAAAGCATTTATTAGAAAACTGTTATTTAACAAAAAAATAAATAAAAAATTTCACGGAAAGACGATACAAAATAGAGTATTGAGAAATAAAAAAACATAAAATGCGAGTGGGAGAAAAAAATATTGATAGCCTCATGATAAATCATAAATATTTTATTGTTAGAAGGTTTTTAATATTTTAATCCATTCCGATAATGCCATTTAATAAAAAATTATGAGTACAAAGTTAAGTGTAAACATAAATAAAATTGCTACGTTAAGAAATTCTCGCGGAGGGAATGTGCCTGATTTGTTAAAGGTAGCAATAGATTGTGAACGCTATGGCGCACAAGGCATAACAGTTCATCCGCGCCCCGATGAGCGACACATTCGTTATCGGGATATATTGGATTTAAAAGCAATAATAACTACCGAATTTAATATTGAAGGAAATCCCAGAGAGAAAAAGTTTTTGGATTTAGTATTAGATGTTAAACCAACCCAAGTTACTCTTGTACCTGATGAAATTGGACAAGTAACGTCAGACCATGGATGGGATACAATTACTCACAAAAGTTTTTTAACAGATATTGTTGCGCTATTTAATTCTAATGGAATACGTACCTCTATTTTTGTTGACCCAAATTTTAAAATGATTGAAGCTGCGAAAGAAACTGGAACAACCCGAATCGAATTATATACAGAAAATTATGCTAAATATTATACAAACAATAGGCTAGAAGCTATTAATTTGTATAAAACTGCTGCCTTAAGGGCAAAAGAAATTGGCTTAGAAATTAATGCTGGTCATGATTTAAATTTAGAGAACCTTGGTTATTTTGCTGAAAATATAGTTGGATTGATGGAGGTATCCATTGGCCATGCATTGATTTCTGATGCCCTTTATTTTGGTTTAGAAAATGCTATTCAGTTATATTTGAGAAAATTAAAACAAAATTAGGCGACCTGGCTGAAAAAAACAGCCCTGTTAATTTTAATTTTTTTAAAATTGATGCATAATTGATATAGACAAATTACAACGTATTCAATAAGCCCTATTTGCAAGGGTGTAATTATTAAAAATTTACTTCCAAAATAATAATGAAATTATTTTACAGGAAATTTGGGCAAGGGCCGAAATTAATTATTTTGCATGGCTTATTTGGCCAAAGCGATAACTGGAACACCCATGCCAAACAATTTGCTGATCATGGTTTTGAGGTTTATACTGTTGACCTACGTAACCATGGCCTTTCTGAACATAACTCTTTGTGGGATTACCAGACGATGAGTGAGGATATAGTGGAGCTGATTAAGTTATGTAATTTACAAAATATTATTTTGCTTGGGCATTCGATGGGAGGTAAGGTAGCAATGCAATTTGCATTGGATCATCATAAATTATTAGACAAATTAATTGTGGTTGACATTGCCCCCAAATACTATCCAAGAAGCAATAACAATATATTACAGGCATTAAATGCTGTAGATTTTAAAATTATAAAAAATAGAAAAGAAGCTGAAAGTACTTTATCAATGTATATTTCGGAGCCGGAAATAAAACAATTTCTTCTAAAAAATATTTATTGGAATGAAAATGCTGAACTCGCTTGGCGTTTTAATTTAAAAGTTATTACAGAAAAAATTGAAAATATAGGCCAAGAAATATCGAAGATTAAAAAATGTAATAAGCCCGCAGTTTTTATTAGAGGAGAATTATCAAACTATATTTTAAATGAGGATTTTAATTTGATTCAAGAAATTTTCCCACTCAGTATTATCGAAACAGTTCCCAATGCAGGCCATTGGGTGCATGCAGAGCAGCCAAAATATTTTTTTGATTGTATCATAAAACATATTTCTCCACAAAAGTTTTAAATTAGAACTTAAAATTAAAACAGCTACTTTATGGAATGGTTGGTTTTATGGCGTTGTTAAATTGGTTTAATAAACCCTTTAATAGAGTCTAAAACTATTAAATTGTGATTAGAAAATATATCGCTATAACAAAAGCAACAAGGCGAAAGATGGGAATGTCATTTGTTACCAGCTGTTTTGGCCGCTATATCACTAAAAGCACTCCAATTTTAAAACCTGAATATTTATTATTTATTAATAGTTATTTTCTTAGTGCTGCTTCCAGAGTCATTTTTTATGTTTAAAAAATATATCCCATTGGCCTCATTTGACAAATCAATATTTATAAAATTTGAAGATTCTATTTCTTTTGAATAAATTATTTTCCCAACAAGGTTTGAAATAGTATAAATGGAATGCGATGAAAGACTATTGTTTTCAATTGTAAATAGTCCATCTGTAGTAGGGTTAGGGTAAATTAAAAAAGAAGATAAATTAGACGCTGTTTTTATAGAAGTAGTGCCTGTTACCGAACCATTAAAACTTACGTTATCAATACCAAATGACCCACCGGTTGCTTCAGCGTTCCATCCATAAAAACGAAATGTAACCGAACTTGTACTATTTGTAAAATCTGTCCCACTTAATGTAATGGTACTACCGGTTTGACCAGTAGTTGTTGTATCAATATTCCAGAAAAAAATATTGCCGGTTTGTACGCTTAATTTTGTGTTTGCAGGATTGATGGATGCCGACAAATTAGATGCGTAAGCATCTGCACTTGAACAAACAGAATATGTTCTGATACCTGTTCCGGAGCGCTGTGCTTTAAATGTAATGCTTGCTAAAGTCATAGTAAATCCAGGTAAGGGGCTAACAGTTACTTCATAATATTCGGATGTATTTATAGCTCCTGTTAATGAAGAATACACATCATCAAATGGCGTGGAAGGATCTAAAGCCCAGCCGGTAAAAGAAAATCTGGCAGCCGCATTTGGATTTGCGGGTGTTCCTGTAGCCGAAAAACTACCAAATGTAACACCTGTAGCTGTTGGAACAGGTGTTGGGTCAGTTAAGCCTGACGTTGTTTTTACACTATCAAAACTATATAAAGCTGTAAAACTTTGTGCTGTTAAAATAGCAGATGAGAATATGGCTCCGGCCATTAAAAAAACGATTTTTTTCATAATAATTAGTTTTAAAAAGTAATAATAGTTAGACTATAAAGTAAATATAATTGAATACAAAGCATCTATTTATTATTATAAGTAGCCATGGTTCTTTGCAATCCCATTGTTGTAAAATCTTGTATAATTTTTATTGCTAATTGAATTTTTACACTTATTTTATCCTCCTCTTCCGCACTCCATTTCCCAAGAACATAATCTACTTGCCTACCTTTCGAAAAGTCATTGCTTATGCCAAATCTTAGTCGTGCATAATTTTCTGTATTAAGTGTTTCTTGAATACTTTTTAATCCATTGTGCCCTCCATCACTTCCTTTCCCCTTTAACCTCAGGGCACATAAGGGCAATGCAAGATCATCTGTAATCACTAATAAATTATTTAAAAGGATTCTTTCTGCTTGAAGCCAATAATTTACAGCATTCCCACTTAAATTCATATAAGTATTCGGTTTTATTAATACCAATATTTTTCCTTTGAACTTATATTCCGAAATTTCAGCAAGCTTATTTTTAATAAATTTTAAATTATTTTCCTTAGCAATGGCATCCACTACGTTAAAGCCAATATTGTGACGAGTATTCGCATACTCGTCACCAATATTTCCTAAGCCAACAATTAGAAATTTGTTCATAAAAAAACCTCTAAAAATTAAAAATGGCTTACCACACTATCGCTAAATGCCATTTTTAAAAAAATGTAATTTTTTATTATTTTTTTGCAGCAGGCGCAGCGGCTTTCGCCCCAGCAGCAGGTGCAGCAGCTTTCGCCCCAGCAGCAGGCGCAGCAGCTTTTGCTCCAGCACCAGTTGCAGCAGCAGCAACCTTAACCTCTTCAACTACAGCACGAGTTATCTCTACTCCAACTACAGTAATATTCGATGCATTCAAAAAAGTTAACCCATCTACCTTAATATCTTCTACGCGAATAGAATGACCTATTTCCATGGAGTCAATCGCAATATTTATTGTGTCGGGCATTTTTTCCACTAAACCTTTAGCTTTCAATGTTTTTAGTTTTTTTACTAACTTGCCCCCAGCTCTTACACCAGGTGATGTTCCAGTTGTTTTTATAGGAATATTCATAACAACTGGTTTTCCAGGAGTAATTTCTAAAAAATCAACATGTAATATTTGATCTTGAATTTTGTGAAATTGAGCTTCTTGCATGATAGCATTATATTTTTTGCCTGCGACATTTAAATCTACAACATTTACATCTGGCGTGTAAATTAAATCTTTAAAGTCCGCGGCTAAAACTGCGAAATGAATTTGTTCTTTACCACCGTAAAGTACGCATGGCACTTGCTTAGCATTTCTTAATGCTGTTGCATCTTTTTTCCCTACATTCGCACGTGGCGAACCGCTAATAGATACTGATTTCATTTTTTTATTTGTTTAGTTTTTATTTGATTGGCGCACCATTCAATCAAAATTATTAATATATATTTGGTACGAAAAAAATTATAAATTTCACTAATTAGCTAACTATAAAGTTAGAACTTATTGACTCATAACTGTGAACACTATGCAATACTTTAGCGAACAAACTAGCAACAGAAAGTACTTTTATTTTGCTGCTTTCTTTTTTTAATGGAATAGTATCTGTGACAATCAATTCTGTAATACCAGATTTTTCGATGTTTTCGTATGCATTTCCTGATAATACAGCATGGGTACAAACAGCTCTAACACTTTTTGCTCCTCTGCTAAGCATGATGTCTGCTGCTTTAGCGAGTGTTCCGCCTGTATCTATTAAATCATCTACCAACACGACATCTCTACCCTCTACATCTCCAATAAGAGTAATACTATCTACCACATTTGCTTTTGTCCTTTGTTTATAACAAATAACCATCTCAGATTTCAAAAATTTAGCGTAAGCATTAGCCCTCTTAGAGCCCCCCATATCTGGCGCAGCCATTGTTAAATTAGTTAAATTTAAATTTTGAATATATGGCAAAAAGATGGAGGATGCATATAAGTGATCTACGGGAAAGTCGAAAAAACCTTGAATTTGATCAGCATGCAAATCCATCGTTATTATACGTGTTGCGCCAGCGGCTGATAACAAATTAGCTACCATTTTTGCACCAATAGCAACCCGGGGTTTGTCTTTTCGGTCTTGACGGGCATATCCAAAATAAGGTAATACCGCAATAATTTGATGAGCTGAGGCCCTTTTTGCTGCATCAATCATCAATAATAATTCAAACAAATTATCGGTTGGAGGAAAAGTAGATTGGATTATAAGCACATCGCTCCCCCGAACAGTTTCTTCATAAGATGGCTGAAATTCACCATCACTAAACTTTAGCAAAGACACCCTTCCTAATTCCTGACCATAGTTTTTGGCTATTTTTTCAGCTAATGAATGCGATGCAGAACCTGAAAATATTTTTACCTGATTTTTCATTTACCTTTTATAGGGCTGCAAATATAATGAAAAATGGCATTAATATCAAAAATAATTGATATTATGCCGCAATTTATTTTAAAGATTACAACTATTCCTTTTAATTATTAACTTAGACCATTATTGATTTTGTAAGTTAAAAATGAAACTGGCACATAGTTTGACATACCTAATTACCTAAATAAAATAAAAATGAAAAATAAGGCCTTCTTATTAACGGAATTAATAATTGTCTACTTTGTTTGTTTGTCTTTTCAAAACCACCAGGTAATATTCGCGCAGTCCGAAAATAAATTACCTGTTAAAGAGTTACCCACAGTAAAGAACGAAGCTTTTAAACGAGGCGAAATGCTTACCTTTCGACTTCATTACGGCTTTATTGATGCGGGTACAGCTACTTTAGCGGTTACAGATGAAGCGCTTGACATGGGTGGTAGAAAAACCTTTCATGTAGTAGGTATAGGTAAATCTCAAGGTGCTTTCGACTGGTTTTTTAAAGTTCGTGATCGTTATGAAACATATATTGATGAAAAGGCAATTATTCCTTGGTTATTTGTAAGAAGAATCCAGGAGGGAGGATATAGTTGCAGTCAAGATTATATTTTTAATCACTATAGTCAAAAAGTAAATGTAGGAGGAAACCAGCTTTATGATAGTGGTCCTAACATGCAAGACATGCTTTCTGCATTCTACCATGCCCGAACATTAGATATTTCAAATGCGAAGCCAGGCGATATATTTGCTATTAATGCTTTTGTAGACAAAGAGATATTTCCGGTGAAAATAAAATTTATTGCTCGCGAAATAATAACAACAGATCTAGGAACTTTCAAATGCTTGAAGTTTCGCCCAATAATTCAAAAAGGGCGGGTGTTTAAAAACGAAGAAGATCTAAATATTTGGATAAGTGATGATAAAAACCACATTCCTATTCTAGGGCAAGCGAATGTTCTGGTGGGGTCAATAAAAGCTGAGTTATCAAGCTATTCAGGACTTGCAAACCCATTGGCAAAAATTCCATAATAATTCGACATTTTTTTATCTTTTAAGGACCCAAAAATAAAAATAATTCACATGGTTTTGGATTTACCCAAACCGGTGTTTTGTTTTAAAAAGCTCTTCATTGGAAAGACTTTTAAAATACTCGTAAGTAATTTTCAAGCCCTCTTCTCTATTTATCTTCGGCTCCCAGCCCAATAAGGCTCTTGCTTTTGAAATGTCTGGCTTCCTTTGTTTGGGATCATCCATAGGCAATGGTTTTGAAATTATTTTTTGTGTTGTCCCCGTTAATTTAATAATTTCATCGGCAAACTCTTTAATAGTAATTTCTTGCGGATTACCAACATTAATAGGCTGTACGTAGTCGGAAAGTAATAATCGATAAACACCTTCCACTAAATCATCCACGTAGCAAAAGGAACGGGTTTGAGAACCATCGCCGAAAATTGTTAAGTCCTCCCCTCGTAATGCTTGACCAATAAATGCAGGCAAAACACGGCCATCATTGAGGCGCATGCGGGGACCATAGGTATTAAAAATACGGATAATTCGAGTTTCTAGATGATGGTATGTATGATAAGCCATCGTAATAGCTTCCATAAACCTTTTGGCCTCATCGTATACCCCTCTGGGTCCTACAGGGTTTACATTTCCCCAATATTCTTCAACTTGCGGATGAACCAATGGGTCACCATAAACTTCGGATGTTGACGCAACTAAAATACGGGCATTTTTAACTCTTGCCAAACCTAGTAAATTATGTGTTCCTGTTGAACTTACTTTTAGGGTTTGAATAGGGATTTTCAGATAATCTATTGGAGATGCGGGCGATGCAAAGTGCAATATATAATGTAATTCACCTGGAACAAATACAAATTTTGAAACATCGTGGTGATAAAATTCAAAATGCTCTAGAGGCATTAAATGCTCTATATTTTTCAAATCTCCAGTAATTAAATTATCCATTCCTATTACATGGTAACCTTCTTTGATAAATCGGTCGCAAAGATGCGAACCTAAAAACCCCGCAGCGCCTGTTATTAAAACTCGTTTCATAATTGTATATATAAGTTTTAAAAATCTAAATTATGTTATTTAAAAAATAATTTTTATAAAAACATAAGAAACTTTAATTTATTTCTGAAATCAACACCATTTAATATTCTTGTAATATTAAAAAAAATTTAAGAAGACATTGGTCTCAAATGTATTTAAATGTGTTTAATAATTCTAAAAAAAATCTAATTTCGAGAATCACTTAACAGTATCCCTTCCAATACTATTATAATAAAAACCAAGTTTTTTCATCTGATTTAAGTCATACAAATTACGTCCATCAAATATGACTTTATTTTTTAATAATGAAGCTACTTTTTCAAAATCTGGTGTACGAAATAAGCTCCATTCCGTTGCAATTAATAACATGTCAGCACCGCGCAAAGCTTCGTATTCATCAAAAGCATAAGTTATTTTATCGCCAATTAGGTTACGCACATTATTCATTGCTTCCGGATCATATGCTGAAATACTGGCTCCGGCTTTTAAAAGTTCTTCGATAATAAACAATGAGGGAGCTTCCCGTATATCATCAGTATCCGGTTTAAAAGCAAGCCCCCAAATTGCAATTTTTTTATCTTTTAAATTATTATTAAAATAGTTTTTAATTTTCGGTATAATAATAGTTTTTTGTTTGTTATTAATATCCATTACGGCTCCCAAAATTTTGAAATCATACATTACATTACTAGCTAATTTAGCAAGTGCCTGAACATCTTTCGGAAAACAACTTCCTCCAAAACCAATCCCGGGGAATAAAAAACGTTTGCCTATGCGCTCGTCAGAACCTATGCCAATTCTCACCGCATCAACATCAGCTCCCAGCTTTTCACAAAGATTTGCTATTTCGTTCATGAAAGTTATTTTCGTTGCTAAAAAAGCATTTGCAGCATACTTGGTTAATTCAGCAGATTTTTCATCCATAAAAATAATAGGATTTCCCTGCCTCACATAAGGCTTATAGAGTTCTTCCATTATATCCTTTGCCTTTTCTGAATTTGTTCCTACAACAACCCTATCGGGCTTAAGGAAATCACCAACAGCAAAGCCTTCTCGTAAAAATTCGGGGTTTGAAACAACATCAAAATCGCAATTTGCATATTTTGAAATCTCTTTCCTTACTTTATCCGCTGTTCCAACAGGCACAGTGCTTTTGTCAACAATAACTTTATAGTCGGTAATAATTTTCCCTAAAGCTGATGCTACACCCAGTATATAGCTTAAGTCGGCAGAGCCGTCTTCTCCAGGAGGTGTAGGTAATGCGAGAAAAATTATTTTAGCTTTTTCAACGGCTTCAGCAAGATTGGTTGTAAAAGTTAATCGCCCTTGCTTAATATTGCGTTCAAATAATAAATCTAAATGTGGCTCATAAATTGGCACAACGCCCGACTGCATTTTCTTAATCTTTTCTTCATCTATATCAACACAAATAACTTGATTGCCTGTTTCAGCAAGACAAGTACCTGTTACCAATCCTACATACCCTGTTCCCACTATCGCTATATTCATTTTTTATTCTCTTTAAAAGTTGTTTTTATTTGTCGAAACAGTTCGAATTTTATTTTCTAGTTCTCAATATAGATAGAAATATTTCAAGCCCCTCAAATTGCGGAAGTTTTCTAATAATTATTTATTACAAAACTCGAGTATAGAACTAGTAATATATTTTAAAGTTTCATCGTCTAATTCCGTATGCATAGGCAAGGAAACTACTGAAGCACAAAGCTTTTCTGTTATTGGAAAATCGCCTGCTGTGTAACGTGCATCTAAATAAGCTTTTTGCAGGTGCAAGGGAATGGGGTAATATATCATAGCGGGGATATCTTTTTTTGATAAAAAATCGCGAAATGCATTTCTATCAATGCCATTTAATTGCAAGGTGTATTGATGAAACACATGGTTTGAATAGATTGCTCTTGCAGGTGTTTTAAGTTTCGAATTATTTCCAAAGGCTATATCGTAAAAGGTCGCAGCCCTATTACGCGCTTTTGCATAATTATCAAGGTCGCGTAATTTTATTCTTAAAACAGCAGCTTGAATACTGTCTAAACGAGAGTTTACTCCAATTGAATCGTGCACATATTGGACAGACTGGCCATGATTAGCGATCATTCTAATTTTCGCTGCAAGTTCATCATCGTTAGTAAACATAGCTCCACCATCACCATAACAACCTAAATTTTTTGATGGAAAAAAGGAGGTGCATCCTATTGTACCAATTGTTCCAGCTTTTTGTTTTCTTCCGTCCTCAAAAAAATAATCAGCGCCAATTGCTTGAGCTGTATCCTCAATAACAAATAAATTGTGTTTTTTTGCTACTTCCATTATCGCCTCCATATTAGCGCACTGGCCAAATAAATGAACGGGGACAATTGCCTTTGTTTTTGAAGTAATCGCTTTTTCAATTGCTGTAACATCAATATCAAAGGTGTTTTCCAAAACATCTACCAAAACAGGCTTTAAGCCTAATAGTGCAATCACCTCGGCTGTGGCAACATATGTAAAGTCGGCTGTAATAACCTCGTCGCCAGGCTTTAAACCAATGGCCATCATTGCTATTTGCAAAGCATCTGTTCCATTTGCACAGGGTATTACATGTTTTACTTTCAAATATTCTTCGAGTTCAGCTTGAAAAGACTTTACTTCAGGTCCATTAATAAATGCGGTAGTGTTTAATACATTTTGTATAGCCATATCCACTTCCAATTTAATTTTTTCATATTGACTCTTTAAGTCAACCATCTGAATTTTTTTAGCTGTTTTTTCCATTATGTATTTTTTATTTAAGATTGCGAATATAATAAAAATATACAAATTTATGTTTCAATTTTCTTATATAAGTGTTAATTATGTTATATTTGTTTTCTAAATTATCATGAAAAAAACGTTTATACTTTTTTTATTTCTCCTTGTTTTTATTAATAATATTTTTGCTCAAGTGAGTATAAAAGATTCCTCCATTTTTACTCCAATCATTCAGTTTTCATATTGCTATCAAATTTCAGGAGCAGATATGGCTAAACGTTTCGGGAATAGTTCAGCAATACAATTAAATATAGGTTTTAAAAATAAAAACCAATGGGTTTGTGGAATTAATGGCGGTTATTTTTTCGGGAAAGATATACGGGAAAAAGGTCTTTTGGACAGCATAGCTAATACTGATGGCAATATAACTAATCAAAATGGCGAGTTTGCTGATATCCGTTTTTATGAGAGGGGGTTTAACTTTTCTGTTTTTGCTGGCAAATTAATTCCCTTTAAAAAACCGAACCCGAATTCTGGAATAATACTCAATTTCGGCATTGGATTTATACAACATAAGATACGAATTGAAACCATAGGCAACAATGTCCCGCAATTATCAAGCGATTACAAGAAAGGGTATGATCGTTTAACGAATGGGTTTTTGCTTACTCAAAATTTGGGCTATTTATACCTGAGTAACAATCGCTTGTTAAATTTTTATTTTGGTTTTGAATTTATGCAAGGATTTACTAAGAACAGAAGGAAGTATGATTTTGACCTGATGAAAAAAAATTCCAGCAAAAGACTGGACACTTTATATGGAGCCAAAGTAGCTTGGATTTTACCTTTGTATAAAAAAGCCCCTCAATTATTTTATTATTACTAATTGTTTAAAGCCCTTTTAATTCAATCACACAGAAGGGTTTGGTAATGTTGGATATTTTAAATTTTTGGAATAATTGAAAAACAAAATTTAGTAATTAAAATGAAAATTATTTATTCGATTATAATATTTTTATACCTGTTTAGTATTCGGATTGCTTCATTTATAAATTCAAAAGCAAAATTATGGGTAGATGGCCGAAAAAAGATATTTCAAAATTTGAATTCTGAATTTCTATCTTCAAACATTTCGCCAAACGATAAATTAATTTGGTTTCATTGCGCATCTCTTGGAGAGTTTGAGCAAGGTCGACCACTGATGGAGAAAATTAAATTAAATTATCCTAATTTTAAAATAATACTCACTTTTTTTTCCCCCTCAGGATATGAAATTCGAAAAAATTATTTTGGTGCCGATTATGTTTTTTATTTACCTATGGATACATCCAAAAACGCGAAAAAATTTATTGCTATTGTAAAACCTCAAATAGCAATCTTTGTAAAATACGAGTTTTGGTTTAACTATTTATCTGAACTTAGAAAACAAAACATTCCAACATATTTGATTTGTGGTGTATTTAGAAGAGATCAATATTTTTTTAATTTTTATGGCACCTGGTTTCTTAAACAACTAAAATCTTTTACTCATTTCTTTTTACAAGATGACTCTTCAAAAGAATTAATTAGTTCATTCGGCTTTAACAATGCTACTTCTGATGGCGATACACGTTTCGACAGGGTTTGTGAAATCTCCAAAAACGCAAAAGAAATAAATATTGTCAAAACATTTGTTAGTGATAAAAAAATAATTGTTGCTGGCAGCACTTGGGATCTGGACGAGAAAATTATTTCTGGTTTCAAATTTCAAAACTCCGAATTCAAACTTATTATTGCGCCACATGAAGTTGACGAAAAAAACATTTATTCAATTACCAAAAGGTTTGAAGGAGCTTCAATAGTAAGGTTTTCAGAAGCCTCTTTAAAAAACCTTTTATCTGCCGACATTTTAATTATTGATAATATTGGGATGCTTTCTTCATTATATAAATATGCAAGTATTGCATATGTTGGAGGAGGTTTTGGGAAAGGGATTCATAATATTTTGGAAGCTGCGGCATTTGGATTGCCAATAATTATTGGTCCAAATTATCATAAATTTATTGAGGCTAAAGAACTTATTCAGTTAGGTGGCCTTTTTTCAATTAATTCTGAAATAGAATTTAAAAATATTATTGCCTTTTTAAATAATACAGATGCACGATTAACTGCATCTGAAATTTCAAACAAGTATATTTTTGAACGTGTTGGCGCTACCGATAAAATATACAATTCAATATTTAACTAAAATATAACATGTATTCACATGCCTATAAATAATAGCATGCTTAAGGATTAATAAAATGTATTTTTTAAATTAAATAATTTTAATTTAAACATCTTTAGCCTACCGTAAATTCATTTTAATATTTTAGCTTGTACTATTCCTAATCCCTATATTTGATGACTAATTAATTGTTTATTTATTTTGAAAAAAATTTTTATTTTGCAATTTTCTATTTTTATTTCCCTTAATGGTATAGGACAAATCATTAACAATAAACCTGTAGATATTGCGATAGGTCTTATTGATTTTAACTCCGAACTAGTAAAAAAAAATAGAATAAAAAAAATAGACATTACTATCGTTGATAAACCCGATGGCAATATAATTATAGACAAAGGTGCTAGGAGGGGTTATGAATTTAATGAAAATGGGTATGTTAGTAAATACTACTATACGATTTTTAATAGAATTCAATCAGAGGAAGTTCTAATACCCGCAATAAAAAAAAATGGTAGAATAATTAAAGCGGAAAGTATAAGAAATACAATTAAATATATCAATGATACTATTTTTATTAACGCTTATTACGATAACCAAAACCGAATAATTACTAAACGAGTTAAATCAGGCGAATATTTTGATACATTTTACTATGAATACAATGGAAAGGGTCAAATGATTAAGAAACTGCATTTTAAAGAAACAAATATTAGCGAAAATAAAAATGAATTTATATTAGGCGTTCAGAATGAATTATCTTCCGAATTTTTTAATTATGAAATGATTACGCTTGCGCAAACAAAAATTAGATGTATTAATGATGAAGGACGTGAATATAAAAAAGTAATAATTAATTTTGATGATAACGAAAATGTATTGTCTAAAACTCATGAATTTATTGTCAGCTGGATGCGCCAGGAATCAACTTATAAATATGATGAAAACGGGAAGTTGTTAAAAAAAACTTTTGAAACAAATGAAAGCAATGAAATAAAAGAATATTCTCTTTTTGAATATGATAAAAGTGGTGCTTTGCTTACTGAAATAAAATTTAAAGACAATGTGCTAAGCAATGAAATAAATTATTTATACGATGAGTCAAATACATTTATTAAATCGGAAGTTAATCGCGATCATACGAATGCCTCTATTGTAATTGTAAAGTATTCTTATGCGTTTTATAATAATTTTAAATAATATAGCAAAGTATTATTTAAACAATATTTTTTTTGGGACAATCCTTGTAAAAGTATTTTTTTATAAAAACACTATTTAGGAATAAAGGTTGAGCTGTTAGTGCTGCTAACTTTTTCTAATTTAGATAATAAAAAAGATTCATTTCCAAATTTAAAACAAAACAATAGAATTGGACCTGAAATTATTAAGTCTATACACTCTATCCTTTAAAAAAAAATCGGCTAAAATTACTGTGACATAAATAGAAATCCCTTTTTATTTATGAACATTGAATTAGCTTTGCAATAATACAGATTGTAAAAAAAAAGCAAGCCCATCTTTAAAATGGGCTTGCTTAAATTTAAATAATGATACTTTAATTTGTTTACTTAATTACCACCATTTTCATGGCAGAAGTTGAATGTTTTCCAACTGCAAGGGAGTAGTAATAAACCCCTGAAGGTAGATTGCCAGCATCTATATTGATAGTGTGATGACCAATATTTTTATTCCCTTCATTTTGAATAATTACTTTTTTACCTGTAATGTCATATACGGATAAGCTTACTGAAGCAATGTGATCCAACTCATAGTTTATAGAAGCATTATTAGAAAAAGGATTTGGCATATTTTGTTTCACTTTTATACCATTTTCTGAAACATCATTTATTCCCAAAATTTCATTTATTTTAAAAGATATAATATGGTTCTCATATCCGTAAAGATCTGAATAAATCCAAGACGGATATAAATAGCCATTCCAACCGTTCGAGCTAATATCATATCTTACATCTGTACCTAATACATAAGAACAGTTCATATCGCCGGTAAAATCACCCGCTGATCCTCCCAAATAAGTTTGTGCAGTACCATCACCATTTTGTTCATACGATAACTGATAGAAAGCATTTTTTTGACTTATTGAATCGGTAATAGAGTATGAATACCCTGGAATAAAAGTAACAACAGCGCCAATAAGAGCACCATTAGTTTGTACAGGAATTCCAGCTGTTTGAATAAAAATTTCATTTACAGAGTTAGAAGAATCACTTTCAGTTAAGAAATATTTATAGGTTCCAAGTATCATTGAAGTTGTAATTTTATTAGTGGCGAAATTATAGGTTATATCCTGATAATTTTGGCTACCTGGAGCTGACATAGTATAATTTAAAGCAGTAACTTGTTTGATAATGTTAACTACTAGGGTATCAACAACTGATGAGGCCAGAGTCCTTGTATAACCATAAGCTATAGCAACTGAATCAAGCGTAAAAGAGCTGTTAGAAGCAATGCCTTGTGATGGCATGTGTTTAGCGTCTAACATGGTAGCATATTTGTGAAACGAAGGGTATGCAACACTCCCGTCTGTATAAAGCCCTTCAATAATATTAGAATCAGGAAAAACTAAACCAAAATTCCCTGAAGCCAATCCCTCACTTACCCCACCAGCTCCATTCAGTTGTAAGGCATAATTTAACCAGCCTGAAAATTCTCTGGAGGGGTCAGAGGCAAAAGCATGATTTGAAGAAGTTTTTAATGTAGGGTTAACAAATTTTTGTGGTGCGTTCAATGTCGCCTTTTGCTGTCCAAAAGAAAACAAACTAGTAAATCCAATACCTAATACAAAAGTAATT
>CAMBDK010000040.1 GCA_945865315.1 Chitinophaga pinensis
ATCTGTTTTGTCGAAATTGTTTTGAAAGCTTTACTTAATTGAAAAATGTATTTTCAGAAGGGGGTAATTGATATTTTTAGAAAGAATTTTGGGGGGGTAATTATCGTCATGCATCATTTTTCTTTTCCTCTTTACTCAATGAACCGATGGTTATAAAATACTGAGCTGCAGCATAACTGCCCAAAATGCATATTTTAGCAAGGGGGATAGGGCTAAGAAATTTATTAACTGCTAATAAACTGTCGGAAAGAGCAAAGAACAATGCTCCAACCATAATAAAATTAAAACTTTTATTGTTCACTTTCCCAAAACGGTTTAGGGCAAATATATTCATCGCTATTAATACGGCAGTATATATAAATACTGGTACCCTCAACTCTCCTAAATTATTATATAGCAGAAAATAAAATATAATTCCATAAACTAGCAATAGCAATGTGAAAATTGATTTATTTTTTAGCTTGATTATTGAAACAGACTTAGCGGAACGTAAATAATAAATAATGTAAAAGAGATGAGCTGTTAAAAACGTAATTAAGCCGCCAATAAAAAACCAGGCGTTCTGTTGTTCAAAAATAAGGAGGACATCACCTATAAGAGAAAATAACAAGCCACAAATTAAATAGTTTGTAGCACTCTCTTTCTGCCCATTCTTGATAAAAAAATATACCAATAAGCTTATAACTATTAGGGGTTTAAAAAAAAGATGAAGTGTAAAATCATTAACATTGCTTGAATATAATGCTAGTGAAACTATTATGAGAAAAAGAAATATAAAATTTGATTGTATAAATTTTTTCATTTTATTTTTTCAGTTTATTGCTTTTAAAATAAGATCTTTTAGAGCAATTGTAAATTTATTGACATGCTTAAAAATATGGTTGTTTTTTTTGAATATATGTCCATTTAATGATGATCGTTTTAATTTTGCAGGTGTGTTAAATTTAATTTTCACTTAATATTGGAATAGTGTCAGCTTCAATATGTTTTTTTGGAATATTTTATTTTAAACAACCAGAGGTATGAAAAAAGTGCCAAAACAAAAATGGAAATGATGAATGAGGCTGTATTTATTTTAAAGTATAGTATTAATACTAAACTAATTAATAGAACTCGCATTATTTCGATAAATACACCATGTTTCTTGGATTCTAACAAACGGCTAAAATTAATAATACTTAATACAACCAAACTGGCAGAAATTAGCTTATCCATGAATTTTAATTCACCTAAATTTAATAAGAAAAAGGTGGCGCCAATTAACAAAAACACATATTGCATTAATACATAATAGTTAATATTATTTGGTACTGTTGTGTCAAACTTTTTGTAGGAATTTAAATTAAAAGGACCATCCAAACTTTCAATATAAACAGGTTTCCATCCTGGCGGCATAAAAGTATATTTTAATTTATCCTTTAAACCTCTCATACTTTTTAATCCATAATACATCTGCTTCCAATGAATTAAATTTGCAGCCAAGGGATCCCAAGTGTTTATCGGATGAGTTATTCCATAGGTAGGTTCCTCCTCTTCTGCCTGAAAAGTGCCAAACATTTTGTCCCAAATAATAAATGTGCCGGCATGATTTTTATCAATGTATTTTGGGTTTATACCATGGTGAACACGGTGGTGAGAGGGGGTGTTTAAAATATATTCCAATACGCCCATTTTTTTAATATACTTAGTATGTATCCAAAACTGATATAAAGTAACTAGCGACGACACGGTTAAAAACTGCAATGTATTAAAGCCAATAAGCGCTAATGGCAAATAAAATCCAAATGAAAAAAACTTTTGAAACCACCCCTGACGCAGTGCTACCGATAAATTATATTCTTCGCTTTGGTGATGCACAACGTGCCCACCCCAAAATAAATTTATTATATGGCTGTACCTATGAAACCAATAATAAAAAAAATCCACACAAATAAATAGAATTATCCCTGATGTCCAATTTACTGGAATATTAAAAAAGGCGTAATGCTCAAATAGTAGTTCATATATAGTAATAACAAAAAGCTTGAAAAACACACCTGTTACCTGCTCACCTATGCCGCAACTAATGTTGGTTATAGCGTCATTAAATCTGTAATTGCTTTTCTTTTGAAATTTACCAACCAATAATTCAAGGCCAATTAAAATGAAAAATACAGGGATAGACAGTACTATTGGATTGATATTCATGTTTTTTAGTAAATAATTAATTTGTAATGTATTACGTATATTTTATTTTGATGTTATTTTATTTCACGGATATAGTTTTATTAATTCAGTTAGGTAAAACGTTTAATTTCTTGCAAAATTTATTAGGCTTTATTTTAAGATTGACATTAAAAATATTTTTATTTATATAGGTACTTTAAAAATAGAATTGGGTATCAATTTCAATTTGTAAATTTATAACCTACTCCCCTTATCGAATGAAAGTGTTTTGGTTCTTTGGGCATTTTTTCGAAATATTTCCGAAAAGAAAGTATATAATTATCAATGGTACGAGAGGAGGTGAATGCTTCAGCGCCCCATATTTCATCTAAAATTTCTTCTCGGGAAATAACCTGTCCGCAGCGTTTAATTAATAGCTTTAACAAAGCTATTTCACGTTTGGTGATTTCTATTTTCTTTTTATTTACTCCTTTAATTTCAAATGTGATAAAATTTATTTCGTTTTCCCCAAATTTATATAATTCATCTTGTAGTATCGAAAATTGGTAGGTGTTACGTTTTAATAAATTGTGAACTCGTAATAATAATTCTTCTAAATTAAATGGCTTTGTTAAATAATCATCTGCACCTAACTTTAATCCTTGAATACGGTCGCTACTTGAATTTTTTGCTGTTAATAATAAAATAGGAAGTTGTTTGTTTTCTTTACGTATTTCTTCACAAATATCAAAGCCATTTATTTCAGGAAGCATTACATCCAAAATCACTAACTCGAATTTATTTGTACGGAATTTTTTTATAGCCTCTGTCCCTGTAACAGCAGTAGTAACTGTGAAATTTTCTAATTCCAAGTTCAGCTGAATAGTTTTTAAAAGATGTTCTTCGTCTTCAACTAGGAGAATATTTTTTGTTCTCATTCTTATCACAAAGATAATATATTAGGTTAATTATCCATGGTTTTTTTCATTATTTATTTATTAAATGATATTTATATCAAGAATAATATTAACTATGATATAAACAATTATTTCTCTCACACAAAAAAAAGAAAGCTTGGATTAAATAAAAAAATTGAAGATGTTTTTAAATTACCGTACTTTTAACCTATGAATTTTTTACGAATTATTTTATGGCCAATTTCAATAGTTTATGGTATCATAATCTTATTGCGCAACAAGCTTTATGATTGGAGGATTTTCCCGTCCACTAAATTTAATATCCCCATTATTTCTATTGGGAATTTATGCGTTGGAGGGACAGGGAAATCACCGCAAATAGAATATTTAATTCGCTTGTTAAGTCAAGAATTTAATGTCGCAACATTGAGCCGCGGTTATGGCAGAAAAACAAAGGGCTTTTTATTAGCTGGTAAAGAATCTACAGCATTAGAAATAGGGGATGAGCCATTGCAGTTTTTAACTAAATTTCCTGATATGCCTGTAGCTGTTGATACAAAACGAGTAAGAGGGGTGAAGAACATCCTTCAGCATTTCCCTTTAATTAAAGCGATCCTTTTGGATGATGCATTTCAACACCGGTCAATTCGACCAGGATTGTCAATTTTGTTAACCGATTTTAGTAGGATGTTTTCAAAAGATTTCGTCCTGCCAACAGGACAGTTGCGCGAATTTACTTCTGGTGTAAAAAGAGCAAATATTATTATTGTAACCAAATGCCCAGATGTGCTTCTGCCCTTGGAACGCCTGAGATTAATAAAGGAAATTAAGCCTTTACCTCATCAAAGTGTTTATTTTTCATTCATTAAATATGGTGAATTTCTCCCTTTGTACAAAGAACCGATACCTCCTTTTAGTAAAAGCTATTATTTCGAACGTTCGTATTCTGTTTTATTGCTTACTGGAATTGCTAATACTGAGGCGATTGAATACTACCTGCTTAATAAAGCAAAAACAATAATACCTGTTAAGTTTCCGGATCATCATTTATTTACTGTAAAAGATTTAGAAAATGTTAGGAAAATATTTGATACTATTGTATCATCTAATAAAATAATTTTAACTACCGAAAAAGATGCCATGCGCTTAAAAGATCAGAAATTTTCTGCAATTTTAAGGAAATTACCAATTTTTTATGTACCTATAGAAGTTAGTTTTTACGAAAAAGATAAAATGGAATTTAACACTCAAATTATAGATTATGTTAGAAAAAATTAAAAATGCCGCCGCTTACATTCAAAGTGAAATTTCTATTCAACCGGAAATTGGAATTATATTGGGAACTGGCCTTGGCGGTTTAGTTAAGGAGATTAATATTAAACATACCATCCCTTACGAACAAATTCCTAACTTCCCTGTGTCAACGGTGGAGGGGCATTCTGGTAAATTAATATTTGGGGAGCTAGGTGGAAAAAATGTTGTTGCCATGCAGGGTCGTTTTCATTTTTATGAAGGATATGACATGCAGCAGGTTACATTTCCTGTTAGAGTTATGAAGTTTTTAGGTATTCAAAAACTTTTTGTTTCTAACGCTTCCGGAGGGGTAAATCCAGATTTTGAAATTGGGGATTTAATGATCATCAACGACCATATAAATTTGTTTCCTTCGAATCCTTTAATTGGTAAAAATATCTCCGAATTGGGTCCGCGATTCCCTGATATGAGTGATGCATACAATAAAGACCTCATTGTAAAAGCTAAAGCAGTAGCTGCTGCCAATAATATAAAAGTGCAGGAAGGTATTTATGCCGGACTTACTGGTCCAACATTTGAAACGCCTGCAGAATATAAATATGTGTTTTCTGTTGGTGCAGATGCTGTTGGTATGAGTACCGTTCCTGAAGTAATTGTTGCGCGGCACATGGGTATCCCTTGTTTTGCAATGTCTATCATTACTGATTTGGGTGTTCCGGGAAAAATTGTTCAGGTAACGCACGAAGAGGTGCAACATGTTGCTGCTCAAGCAGAAAAAAAGATGACACTCATTATGAAGGAACTTATTAAAATAATATAATCTTTAACAATAATAACTCGCCATTATTCTCAATCAGAAAAGCTGAAAATATAAGTTTTATGAAAAAAAACACAATCTTGATTTTAGTAATTTTCTTGTGCTTTTTTCATGCTGCCTCGGCTCAATACAATAGCCATAAAATTTCATTATTGGGTCATTGGTTTAATCCTTCAGAGCCTGCAGAACCATTTTATGGAATAAAGTACCAAGGAGTTTTTGGATGGGCAGATACTGTTAATAATAAAGAATATGCAATTATTGGGTCTGGCTCAGGTACTTATATTATTGATGTTTCAATACCTACCAATCCAATTGTTTCTGATTTTGTTTTGGGCAGAAAAAATAATTGTATTTGGCGGGAATATAAAACATATGGCAACTACCTATATGCTATTTCTGATGATGACCCTTACAATAGTTTTCAAATAATAGATCTATCTTATTTACCTGATTCGGTGCATGTAGTGCATGACGATACAACAATTTTTGAATTTGCACACACTTTATATATTGATGGTGATAAATTATATTGTTCAAGTGTTACATTGTCCGGCGGTTCGGAGTATTATTCTCTTGCAGTATACAGCTTAGCAAATCCTGAGTTGCCATCACTTTTAAGGACATTAGATGAAGACGATCCTGCTATATCATCTGTTCACGATGTGTTTGTAAGAAACGACACCGTTTATGCCTCTTGCGGTTATCAAGGATTGTTTGTTTATAAATTCAACGACAACAATACCTTTACCCCAATAAATTCCCTCACCTCTTATCCCGATCAAGGTTATAATCACAGTAGTAGTTTAACGCCCAATGGACACACACTTGTTTTTTGTGATGAGGTTCCTCGTAACATGGGGGTTAAAATAATTGATGTAAGCGATTTGCAAAATATTTCTGTTGAAAGCACCTTTAAATCAACCGAAGGAGCTACTCCACACAATCCATATATTTATAGCGCTAATCGTGTTGTAATTGCATACTTTCAAGATGGATTACAAATATATGACATATCAAACCCTGCCAATCCTATAAAAACAGGGTATTTTGATACCGATACAATTGATGGTGTTGGCAATAACTATAATATACCCAATGCCCCTTATCATGGTTGTTGGGGCGCATATGTTCATTTGCCTAGTGGAATAATATTAGCAAGTGATATGCAAAATGGGCTGTTTGTTTTGAATGCAGACTTAGCGCTGGGCATAAATAATCTAAATGATGAAAATAATATTAATAACATCAACGTGAATTTGTTTCCTAACCCAATTAGTAATAGTCTTTCAATGTCCTTTGAATTAAAACTTTCCGAATCTCTTTTGTTTGAAATATTCGATAATAAGGGGTGTGAAATTACTAGCAAAAAAGAATTTCTGCTTGCCGGTAATCATACTAAAACAATTAATGTCGACAAGCTAAGTTCTGGAGTTTATCTATTGAAAATTACTGGTAATAAAACATTTTTCGTAAAAAAAATTGTTAAAAATTAAGTATTATATTTTTTTTCATAATTGTAATTTCTATTTATAAATCTCTCTTTTATTAAGCATCGTATTCAAATTTATTTTTTTAATTTGAATACGATTTATTTAATATTTTATGCCCCCTAATTAATATATTTGAATGTTTAGTCGCTTTAATTCAAATCATAAAATCATCAAATAAAAATTTTTTTTTAATGAAAAAGTATGTTTTTTATAGTGCCCTTTTTTTTATTGTATTAACCGGTATGGCATTTTTTATTTCCAATGCTGATCAGGAAAAAGTATCTAAAAAATTAAATTTGTTTTCCTCTGTTTTTAAAATCCTCAGAGCAGAATTTGTAGACACACTCGACTCCGAAATCCTTATCCGAAGAGCAATTGATGGCATGGTAAAGTCTGTCGATCCACACACTGTATTTTTTGATTCTATCGAAACAATAGAAAGAGAAAATGTTTGGCGAGGAATAAATTACTCCGGCATTGGTGCAAGGGTATTTTATAAAGACTCTTCTGTTATTATTCTAGCTCCTATTGAAGGTTACGGCGCTCAATTAAATGATTTAAGAGCTGGCGATATTTATATAAATGTGGATGGTCAATCATTAAAATGGAAATCCCTTGATTCTACAGTTAAATTATTAAGAGGTCCGCCAGAAACTATTGTAAATATTGTTGTAGAACGGCCTTATGTTGGGATTATTCAAAAAAAAATAGTCCGCAAACAAATAATCACCAAATCGGTGCCTTATTATGCCATGATCGATTCTGTTACTGGATATATACAGGTTCAACAATTTTTAAGAGGCGCCTCTATTCAGTTTTTGGATGCGGTAGCAGATTTGAAAAAAAATACTAAATTATCTTCTATCATTATTGATTTAAGAGATAACATCGGTGGTTTGGTAGAGGAAGCGGTTAATTGTTTAAATGTTTTTGTGCCTAAAAATACTATAATCTTAAATGTTAAAGGGAAAGCTACCGATTACAATAATATAACGCTTAATGACCCCCTCGATACCTTAATGCCATTAGTAATATTAACAAATAAGAATACTGTTTCTGCTGGTGAAATTTTTACTGGATCCATGCAGGATTTAGATAGAGCTGTTGTTATAGGACAAAAAACATTTGGTAAAGGTCTTGTTCAAGGTACACGTTTTCCTGGATATGGGACTAGTTTGTATTTGACTGCTGCAAGGTATTTTACTCCTTCTGGCAGATGTATTCAAAAAAGAGATTATTCCCAGAAATATATAAACGGTAAAGAATCAATGTTCCCAGATAGTTTAAAAAAAGTTTTTTATACACGTAATGGCAGGAAAGTATATGATATCGGTGGGGTAGAACCGGATATAAAACTAGAGCCTATCCAAGAAAGCGCTCCAATACTTGTCGCTTTAAAAAAAGGGTCCTTGATTTTTGATTTTGCAACATATTGTCGGAATACTAAAGAAATAATAGGCTCCGCGGATAAATTTATTGTTACTGATAATGTTTTTAGAGAATTTTTATGTTTTGTTGAAAAAAGAAAAGCAGCATTTAAATTCCCTGAGGAGCTAAAGTTGATCGAGTTTGAGGAGCTTTCTAAAAATAACAATACAAGTTCCCTGTTTGATAAAAAATACAAATCCTTATACAGGCATATTTTACAATCAAAAAACCAAATGTTTATCCAAAATAAAGATGAAATTAAAAAAGCATTGAAAGATGAAATTCTTGGCAGATATTATAATAATACAGGTCAAATGCAATATAAAATACAAACAGATTTGGAAGTTATACAAGCACAAAAAATTTTATCAAATATCAAATCGTATTTTTTGGTTTTAGGTAAAAAATAAAATATTTTTTAAAAAGATTTTTTAAAATCATTACAGTGGGATATTGCCATGTTTTTTTTTCGGCAATTTATCTACTTTGTTTTTAAGCATATCAAATGCTTTTATTAATTTTAAACGTGTATCCTCCGGCTGTATAATTTCATCTATATAACCTCTTTCTGCTGCTCTGTATGGATTAGCAAAATGGTCGATATAATCTTTTTCTTTTTCGGCAAGCGTTGCTGCTGGATCTTTTGCTGCTGCTATTTCGTTTTTGAATATTATTTCTGCCGCGCCCTTGGCTCCCATAACAGCAATTTCAGCTGTTGGCCATGCATAATTCATGTCTGCGCCTATGTGTTTACTGTTCATCACATCATATGCCCCTCCATATGCTTTGCGCGTTATTACAGTGATACGGGGCACCGTAGCTTCACAGAAAGCGTAAAGTAATTTTGCTCCACTGGTTATAATACCGTTCCACTCTTGGTCGGTACCTGGTAAAAAACCTGGAACATCTTCAAATACTAATAATGGGATATTGAAACTATCACAAAAGCGAACAAAGCGCGCTGCTTTGGTGGATGAGTCAATGTCTAATACCCCAGCTAAAAATGCAGGCTGATTGGCAATAATACCAATACTTTTCCCTGCTAATCTTGAAAATCCAACTACTATATTTTCAGCAAAATTTTTATGCACTTCTAGAAATGATTCAGAATCAATTACACCATTAATTACATCTCGAATATCATATGGTTGATTTGGGTTTTTGGGAATTATTGAATTTAATTCAGGTCGTTTTTCATTGCCATTGCTTTCATAAGAAACACTTGGAGCATCCTCTTCACAATTTTGAGGCATGTAAGCCAACAGTAATTTGATATTATTGATACAAGCTATTTCATTAGCACAAGAGAAATGTGTTACTCCCGATTTTGTGGAATGGGTAATCGCGCCACCTAGTCCTTCTGAAGTTACATCTTCGTGGGTTACCGTTTTTACTACGTTGGGGCCTGTAACAAACATATAAGAAGTGTTTTCTACCATCATTATAAAGTCTGTAATGGCTGGTGAATATACAGCCCCTCCCGCGCAAGGCCCCATTATTGCTGATAGTTGCGGGATTACTCCCGAAGCTCTTGTATTACGATAAAAAATTTCAGCATAGCCCCCCAAGGAAACCACCCCCTCTTGTATTCTAGCACCACCACTATCATTCAAACCAATTACAGGCGCACCATTTTGCATTGCCAAATCCATAATTCGGCAAATTTTTTCGGCATGCGTTTCACTTAATGAACCTCCGAAAACAGTGAAATCTTGAGAAAAAACATAAACTAATCTGCCATTTATTAAACCATACCCTGTTATTACCCCATCGCCTAAATATTTTTCGCGATCTAAACCAAATTCAACAGAACGATGTGTAACAAACATCCCTATCTCCTCAAAACTCCCCTCATCCATCAAAAAGTGTAAACGCTCTCTCGCGGTTAGTTTCCCTTTTTTGTGTTGCGATTCTATTCGCTTGCTTCCCCCGCCCAATTGAGCTTCTGCTATCTTTTTGTTAAGTTCTTTAATTTTATTTTCCATTCAATATAATTGATTTTATAGTTGCATAATTTTATGAAAAATTATTTTGTCCTTGTTCTCAAAAATAACAAAATTATGCTTGTAAATTAATATTTTATTTCATGTTTTATAGTTCAATTTCAAATTAATAAATACATAATAACTTTTTATTTTCTATAAAAAGTTATTTCTACCCTTTTTTATAATGTTTCGTTCGTGCATTTAATATTATTATGCTTATTGAATAATTTCATTTTTTTTATTCAGCTAGCGCCTGTCCATAAGGTCGAGAGTCTGAACTATAATTTATGCGTTCTAGGCTTTCGTAGTTTTGAAAATCAGGAGTTTACATTGGTAAATGGTTGGTTTTTAAAACAAGAATAACGAATACCCCGAGTCAAATGAACTCACGAATGCTATTAAAAATATTATATTTATCAGTAAATCGGACATTATAGACATGCGCTATATAGATTTACATAAATTAAACTAGATAATTACATTCCAAACGTAATTCAAAAAATCTTATATTTGTTATCAAAAAAATTATGATAAAATCAATGACGGGTTTTGGAAAATCCGTAATAGAAATACTAGGAAAAAAAATAAATGTTGAATTGCGCTCCCTTAACAGCAAATCCTTGGATTTAAATTTAAGATTGCCATATTTATATAAAGAGAAAGAGTTAGGGCTGCGCAGTTATATTTCAAAACAACTGGAAAGAGGGAAAATTGATTTAATCGTTTTTATAGAATCAAAAAATGAATTACTCCCAATTGCCATCAATAAAAATTTAGTAAAATCATATTATAATGAATTGAAATTATTATCTGTGGAGCTAAATGATAACACTTCCAACTTAATGGAATTAGTTTTTAAAATGCCCGAAGTGTTAAAATCAGAAAAGGAAACTATCGAATTTGATGAAAGCGAATGGATGCATCTGAAAAATGCTGTTGATAATGCAATAGAAAGTTTTCAGAAGTTTCGTTCCGATGAGGGGAATATACTTTCAATTGAATTTAAAAACCGTATTGATATTATTTACAAGTTGTTAGCAGATGTATTGTCTTTGGACGCCTTGCGCGTTGTAAATTTGCGAAATAGAATTAAAAACAATATTTTAGAAATTGTTGAAAAAGAAAAAATTGACGAAAATCGTTTTGAACAAGAGTTAATTTATTACATAGAAAAATTAGATATAACAGAAGAAAAGTTGCGCTTAAAAACACACCTTGATTATTTTGTACTTACCATGAAAGAGCCTTCTTGTGGCCGTAAGCTAGGTTTTATTTCACAAGAAATTGGTCGAGAAATTAATACAATAGGTTCAAAAGCAAATGACGCTGGTATTCAGAAAATAGTTGTACAGATGAAAGATGAATTAGAGAAAATTAAAGAACAACTGTTAAATGTATTGTAGAAAAATGAACAATATTTCATGTTCATTTATAGGGTTACCAATGCTAATTTAAGGCAGCAATTAAAAGAAATAAAAGAACTTTTTGAAATTCATATACATTCATAATTATTGTTAATAGTGAAAGGAAAACTTATCATATTTTCAGCACCATCAGGAGCAGGTAAAACTACTATTGTGCATCATCTATTAGGGAAATTGCCTCAATTAGAATTTTCTGTTTCGGCATGCAGCAGGCCAATGCGTAAAGATGAAGCCCAGGGTGTTGATTATTTTTTTATTTCAGTAGAAGAATTTAAGAAAAGAATTTCTAATAAGGAGTTTATTGAATGGGAAGAGGTTTATAAAGATAATTTTTATGGCACATTAAAAGTTGAAATTGAACGTATCTGGAAAAAGGGAAAGCATGTAATATTTGATTTAGATGTAGTAGGAGGGGTGAATTTAAAAAATATATATGGAGATCAAGCACTCGCAATTTTTGTGATGCCTCCTACTATTGAGCATCTTGAATTGCGTTTAAAACTTCGCGAAACCGAAACTTCTGAAAGTATTGCAAGACGGATGGGGAAAGCTAAAAATGAAATAAACGATGCTAATTTGTTTGATAAAATAATACTGAATGATAAATTAGAATATGCTTTCGAAGAGGCAGAAAAAGCCGTTGCTAGTTTTATTGCTAGTGAATAAAAAATTACGAAATCTGAAATGGCTGTCTTATGATATCGCGCATCTTATATAATTTAATGGCTGCTAATTATTTTGTCAACTAACTAATTTGTATTAAATGCAGCAACTTCTAACAATCGATATTCATACCCATATTCTCCCGGAACATATTCCTAATTGGAAAGAAAAATTTGGATATGGCGGATTTGTGCAGTTACAGCATCATAAACCCTGTTGTGCAAATATGATTTTGGACGACGGGAAGTTTTTTCGTGAAATTGAAGATAACTGCTGGAGTGCCGAAAAACGAATCTTGGAATGTAACTTTCATAATGTTAATGTGCAGGTACTTTCTACTGTTCCAGTTATGTTTAATTATTGGGCAAAACCGCTCGATTGTTTAGAATTATCAGTTTTTCTGAATGATCATATTGCTGATATTGTTCAGCGCTTCCCCAAAAAGTTTATTGGCTTGGGGACAATACCAATGCAAGCACCTGAATTAGCTATTAAAGAACTTGAACGTTGTAAAAAAATTGGTCTGGTGGGTGTGCAAATTGGCTCTCATGTTAATGATTGGAATTTAAACGACAATAATTTATTTCCTGTTTTTCAAGCCTGCGAAAAACTCGGTATGGCAGTATTTATTCACCCATGGGAAATGATGGGGCAAGAAAAGATGCAGAAATATTGGCTCCCATGGCTTGTTGGTATGCCCGCTGAAACTTCATTGGCTATTTGCTCAATGATATTTGGCGGACTATTCGAACGCCTCCCTAAATTGAGGGTTGCGTTCGCCCATGGTGGGGGCTCTTTCCCTTCTACTATTGGGCGTATTGAACATGGCTTTAACTGCCGCCCCGATATTGTTGCTGTCGACAATGCTATAAATCCGCGTGATTATCTCGGTAAATTTTGGTTGGACAGTTTGGTACACGATAAATCTGTACTGGATTATATTATTAAATTAATGGGCGCCAACCGTATCGCCCTTGGAAGCGATTACCCCTTTCCGCTTGGTGAAACAGAGCCCGGCAAGTTAATTAAAGAGATGCCATATAATCTAAAAATTAAAGAAAAACTATTGAGTGGTTCTGCTTTGGAGTGGCTTAATCTCAAAAAAAACGCGTATGTGTAAAAACCTATTGACAACAATAAGGTTTTAGAAAGATTTTTTTTAATACGCTGCTATAAAAGCATTCATTGCTTTTGAAATTAATAATTTTATTACTACCTTACAGCCTTTATATTTAAGTGTTTTAATGAAATATTTTTTTACTTTTTTTTCGCCAGTTTATATTATTTGAATTGTAAGGCTTTGCTTAGATTTTTAAAAAAAGTTTTTTTTCATTGCTATAAACAGCTTATTTTATAAACCTATTAAAAAAAAATATTAAGAAATCATGGAAAGGTTTCTGTTATTTGTTTTCGCTTTTATTAATTACCAGTGCTGGAGTCAGGGTAATATGATTACTATTAATAGCACTGTTCCAAATCACCTTACTGTTTGTGGAGAAGTTGAAATTTTCTCCATTTCCATTTATAATCCCTCTCCTTTTTTACTTTCTAACGATACTTTAAAATTAACAATGCCAGCCGGCATAAATTATCAATTAGGGTCCATTACTGGCGCTATTGAATTAAATACAAGCATCTTAAATAAACCCACTTTTTTGTTACCCAATATTGCAACTTTATCAAGTTTGGAAATTACCTATGCCGTATCTTCTAAATGTGATGTCATGGCATTTTTGACTGGAGGGGGGATAATTGAAAATTATATCCGGGTTAATTATTTCGCTAATGGCATTTCAAATTATGATGACCATACCACCGGCACCTTCAGCATAAAGCAAGCTAATTTGTCTATTACATCAATTACTAATCAGTCCTACTCAGGCAACATTGGTGATACATTTACTCGCTGCATTACAATTGCAAATGCTGGGCTTGGAGAACTCCAAAACCTTACTTTTACTGATAGTCATGGTTCAGGCGTTTTAATAGCGGCTGTTGATATTGGCAGCTGGACTAATTCAGGCAATTTTGAAACAATAATATTGAATGCTGCCGATTTTTTACTTTGTGGTGATGGCGATAATTTATTTGAAAGTGGCGAAAGTATTATCATTTGCGAAACGGTAAAAGTTCTTAATTGTATTTCTGTAACTTCTACTTTTGAAACATTCTGGGCTTGTGATGCACAGGCCTGCCAAACTTCAGTTTCTAATGGCAATGTTGTTTTCCCTAACCTTGTGCCCAATTTAGTTATTACTCCTAATAACGGCAATATTTATTTTCAAACTAACCCTTGTGTAACGCAAGCAAGTCAACAGCAATTAAAAATTGTAAATACAGGTTTAGGGCAAGCCACTAATGTGCAATTGGATATATTTCAGTCTACTAACTCTGGGTATCAAAACTCTGTGGGTTCTGAAATTGACCCAAACAGTTTCACTATAAAGCTAGGTATTTCAGGAACCGCCAATTCAATAATGCCAATAAGTACAGAGGCTACCAGTTCGCTCTCTTGCATGACAAATCCTATTGGAAGAGTATTGTTAACTATTCCCTCAATTAACCCTGGCGATACAGTTTATATAAAATGGAACACCTACAGTTGCTGTTATGATGCTTGTGCCGGAATTGGTCAATACTATATCAATGGATGGCGCTATAAAGGAGATTATGAAAATATTTGCAATAATTCATATCTAATTCCTGAAACTTGGGGGAAAGTATATTCTTATATTTATGATAATTTAATTAATAATTCTTCTCCTTCTACTTTAGTTGAAGGCCAAACAGGAACTTTTAATTTTCTGTTTTCTAATTATGCTTTTTGGTATCCAATAGGAAATGGGGCGCATTGGAAATTTGAATATACGTTACCTTCTTGTTTAAATTATGCAGGAAATCTTCATATTTTACATTTTGCTGGTTTAAGCACCTGGTTACCCTCCTCTGTTACAGTAATAAATAACAGTGTTGTAGCTGTCTTTGATGGTGCAGCACCCTTTGACCTAAATCAATCAGAAATAAAAATAGACCTTGCAGTAAATTGTGGCAGTTGCGGCGGCATTGGTGTTGATGGGGCTCTTAGTATAAAATCATTTTATACCCCTGACACTACTTGCAGTTGCGAGGTAAATATATCCTGTCAAAATGCACCTCTAAGTATTATCTGCCCAACCCCTTGTTTGGAAGGGCTTAATTTTAGTTATTTTGAGATGGAGCGCACTAGTTATGGCTTACCTGATAATGAAGCTGGAGGTGGAGATGGGCTGCCGGATTTGGGTGGCGCACTGGATTTTACAAAAATAAAAACCGACAGAGTAATGTTTGGTGATACTATCTCCGCCACTTTTACCGGGAAGGTGGTAACAAGCATTAACAATCCTTCTTGGCAATATTGTTTTGCAAGCGCTTCAATTGCAAATGGCAATTGCTTAGCTTTTTTGGATGCTACATTAAAAATATACAGAGCTGGTGCACTCATTGTATTATGTAATAATTTTTCAGCACCTGGCAACCCAATAATCACTAACAACGGTAATGTTAGGGAATTTAACTATAATTTAAGTGTGCTGTCACTTGGCACTTGCCTTCCTCTGGGCTTTGCTTTTGGCGAAAATGATTCTTTAGTATTTCTAACACGGTATCAAGTAAATGCTAATATTGGTGGTTCTGTTCCATTGAATTGTTATTCAACTAATAAGTTTTATTTGAGTGATATTGCAGCCCCTGTTATGGAGCTCAATAAATTTCAATGTGGTAATTTTAATGGTAATGTTTCAATAATTGGGTATTACTTTACCAATTACGGACCCGATAATTTATCTGTAATATCCTGTAATGATGTTACTATTAGTCAAAATTATTATTTAAGTATTGGTCCATGCTGCAATAATTATGCAGGTGGAAATTTGTTTCCATATGAATACCGCAATTGGTCGCATATATCTGTATTAACTGCAATATTGCCCGTTGGATATAGCTTTGTTTCCGCCCAATTTAATCAAGTTAGAACTGCGGGAACGCTTACAGGCAATTCATCTTCCTGGATACCTCTTGCGCCAAACAATCCTAATTCCGACACGCTTACATTTCCTGTGGAGCAATATTTTGATGGCTTTGGTGGTGCAATCCCCTTAAGCGACGATGGTTATTATGGGACATTACAAATAATAATGAAGCCCTCTTGTGAAGTTACTCCAATTGTTTCCCAAGGTATTAGGAATGATTGGACTTTTGCAGCAACGCCAGGCAATTATTTAACTGGTTCCGGCAGCTCTTCCACCTTTGTTTCGCTGGTCCATGATTCTATTGTTTATCAAGCTCCTACTTTGTTTATACAAGCTACGTTGCCTTCTATTAATGCTTTAAATTCAGACGCTAGCTGGGATATTACAATTTCCAATACTTCTAATGTATCCAGTGCTTTAAATACTTGGTTAAGTGGCCCGCCAATATCTGGCGTCTCCATCACGCAAGTGTATGATTTAGATAATAGTGTTTTTATTTTACCAATTGGTAGCATATTTCCCTTAGGTACTATTAATGCCGGATCGGTGCGTAATTTTAAAATTTCAGCGGTTTATACTTCCTGTTTTAAAGACAGCATAATTGTTTATTCAGGATGGAACTGTAATGCAGGATATCCAATTAGTGTTAATACTTATTTATGTAATGCAAATTCTATCAAATTATCTTTAACACCTCTTGTACCTGCTCTCATCGTTAATATTGTTGGTCCTTCAGGCACCATTGAAATTTGTGATACAGCTTCCTACACCATCGAAGGGGTAAATGTGCAATTAGGAACAGCATACAATGTAAAACTTATTGCTGTGCTTCCTCTTGGAATCTCTATTATTTCTGGGTCCTCTCAACTTAATTATCCTGTTTCTGGTTCTTTTGTTAATATCTCCGATCCGGTTTTTTTGAGTGGTACCACTTGGCAATGGGATATTTCAGCAAATAATGGCCTTATCAACTCAAGCGGGTTAAAAGGAATTCTTGAATCTTTACTTAATTCTTTTAAAATTACTTTCAAATTTATAACTAACTGTAATTACACCTCTGGCAGTGTTTTAGCTTTTAGCCTTATTGGCGAATCTGCCTGTGGCTTATCTACTGGGCAAGAGCTAACATTGTCCCCTCCATTAAGTATTTCAAACGCCACTATTCCATATGTTGCGGATCTTAATTTAATTACTACTTATATTTCTCCCTGCGCCAATAATTCAACCATGAGGGTTGTTGTTAAAAATTTTGGACCTGCATCTTTTGGAAATTCAGATTCTGTTTTTATTCGATTGCCTCTTGGGATTTCCTTTGTTTCTGGATCCTTTGCCGGAATCAATAACCCTCCTGTAATTTCAACCCCTACACAATTTATCCTTAATTCAAGCATTTATTTAGTATGGAAATTACCTGTTGGAATTAATATGGGCGATAGCACTGTATTTACATTTGATTATGCAGGAAACCCACAGATTCTTTCCTGCGCAATTTCTGAATTTGAATTAAAAACTACCTCATCAACAATTGTATCTTGTGATCTATTTGGTATAAATTGTGGTATAAATATAATTACAGGCGCTACTGCGCTTTCTGTTTATACCTACAAAGCATATTTAGCCCTTAACAACGGATCTGCAGTTGCAATACCAAACCCTCCAACAGGTGAAACAGTAACGGTTAATTTGGATATAACTAATACAGGAGAAGCAATTAATAATGGGGCTAATTCCATTATTGAGTTTTATTATGATTTAAACGCTAATGGATCATACAATAGCGGGGATGTATTATTAACCCAAGATACATTGTTAATAACAAATAATACAACTATTTCCTATGCTAATACTTTTAATGTTAATGCAGGTCAGGCTTGTTCTTTAATTGCTGTTATTAGAAGCAGTGTTAACCCTTGTGTTTGTAATGAATCACAGATTTTATTAACTTCTCATTTAATTTCTTTAGCTAACGATAGCACTTTATGCGCTGGTAATTCTTTAGTATTGGGTGGTTTGCCTATTAATGGTTATAACTATGGCTGGACGCCCTTAACCGACTTAAGTAATCCAAATATTTCAAATCCTATATTATTAGCTTCTAATTTAACTGCAACGCCTTTAATAACTGATTATATTCTTACTGTTAATAGGATGACTTGTATTTCGAAGGATACCATACAAATTACTGTTAATCCTAATCCTTTTTCTAATGCAGGTACTGACACATCTTCTTGTCCTGTTATTGCATTAGCTGAATTAGGTGTGCTGCCCCTTGCTGGATATAGCTATTATTGGCAACCTGCACTATACCTTAGCAGCATAGCGATTTCAAACCCAACGACTTCGTTATCTAATGCAGGTACGATAACCTATACCCTAACAACCACTGCTCTTGGATGCAGCTCGTCAGACAGTGTAACTGTTATTGTAAATCCTAATCCCACCGCTACTATTGCAGGCACTATTGACGTTTGTTTAAATAGTACTTCACCACTTGTAACTTTTACCGGTATAGTAGGAACCCCACCATTTACATTTACATATAATTTAAATGGCGGACCGAATCAAACCATAACAACGTCAACAGGGAATTCTGTTTCATTAGCTGCTCCTACTAATATCTTAGGGAGTTATGTCTACTCTCTTTTAAGTGTGCAGGACGGAAGTTCAACAAATTGTTCTCAAGTTCAAAACGATACCGTAAGTATTAATGTTAATACTGAGCCTATCGTAAGTATCAACCCTGTTTCTGCAATGTGTTTAAGTGCCGACTCCATTATTCTAATAGGCTCGCCCCCTGGTGGTGTATTTAATGGATTAGGTGTAAACGGTAGCATGTTTAATCCTGCTATGTCTGGTGCTGGAGCAATATTAATAAGCTATACTTATTTTAACGGTTGCACTGTTTCTACCAACACAACTATTACAGTTTATCCTCTGCCAGCAATAGATACCACCGCTTTGGCTATAATATCAGCAAATTGCGGTGAATCAGATGGAATGATCCAGGGGATTACTATTGTTTCTGGGCAAATTCCATTTCAATACATTTGGAGCGATACTTCTAATGCAATAGTAGGAGATAGTGTTAATTTATACAATGTGCCATCAGGTACTTATTTTTTAAATGTTATAGATGCAAATGCTTGCCATCTTTTATCAGAAAATTTCACAATATTACCTAAAATAGTTACGGCAGAATTTACAGCTAACCCAACATCGGGGAATTCTCCCTTAACTGTCAACTTTACAAATACAAGTGCAAATGCTACAAATTATTTGTGGCTGTTTGGCAATAATGATACCTCATCAGTAATAAATCCTGTGTATGTATATACCCCTATTGAAAATTTCACTGTCTGTTTAATTGCCAATTATAATGGTGTTTGTTTTGATACAACTTGCTCAACAATAAATGTTTTATCAAAATCTATTTTCTTGTTAATACCTAATGTGTTTTCTCCAAATAACGATGGCGAAAATGATGTTTTTAAAATAAAAACAATCAATGTAAAAACAATAGAAGTAGAAATATTTGACCGGTGGGGAATTAAGATAAACTCATGGAATAGACCAAATGGAGGCTGGGATGGTAGAACCATTAGCGGTATTGTATGTTCGGAGGGAACCTACTTTTTTACAATAAATGCCGTAGGAACAGATGAGAAAATATATTTTGAAAAGGGCTATATCTTATTAGTTAATTAAAATTAATAATTTATCTCCTGTTCTTCCATTTCAATAGGTAGTTCCCTGAAATCATATTTTTGTGTCCTTAATTGAGGCTCAAAACCTGCTTCCCTTATTGCTTCTTGAATTCCTTTGGCAGTAAAACGATGAGGAGCACCTGCTGCTGAAACTACATTTTCTTCAATCATAATGCTCCCAAAATCATTGGCTCCGGCATGCAAACATATCTCGGCAACTTCCTTCCCAACGGTTAGCCAACTTGCTTGAATATTAATAATATTAGGCAACATTATTCTACTCATTGCAATCATCCTAATATACTCATCTCCCGAAACATTATTAGAAATACCTTTGTGTCGTTTTAATAATGTGCCATCATCTTGAAATGGCCATGGTATAAAAGCTAAAAATCCATTTGATCCCAATGGCTTTTCATTTTGTACTTCTCGTATTAAAACTAAATGTTCAAATCGCTCCTCAATAGTTTCTATGTGTCCGAACATCATTGTGGCGGAAGTAGTAATATTTAACTGATGAGCGGCACGCATTACATCTAACCATTCACGTCCCGTGCATTTCCCTTTCGAAATTAACCTTCGCACTCGGTCGTTAAGTATTTCTGCTCCTGCTCCTGGCATGCTATCCATTCCTGCAGCTTTCAATGCTTTTAAAACTTCGGTATGGGTCGATTTTTCAAGCTTTGTTATGTGCGCTACTTCTGGTGGCCCTAATGTATGAAGCTTCAGATGAGGATATAGTTTTTTCAACGCTGTAAATAAATCAACATAAAATTTTAGTCCTAAATCTGGATGGTGCCCCCCTTGTAATAAAAGTTGATCGCCGCCCAATCGAAATGTTTCTTCTATTTTCTTTTTGTACGTTTCAATGTCCGTTATATAGGACTCTTTATGACCAGGAATTCGATAAAAATTACAAAACTTGCAATTTGCAATACACGTATTTGTTGTATTTACATTGCGGTCTATCTGCCAAGTAACTTTACCATCTGGTTTTTGAATTTTCCTTAATTCATTTGCAGTAAAAATTAATTCGGTAGTGGAAGCATTTTTAAATAAAAATACTCCATCTTCAATGGATAAAAATTCAAAATTTAATGCACGTTCTAATAGCTTATTTATCATTGATGTAATTATAGTTTGTAAAACAGTATGTTATTTTTAATATATTTACTTTCTAATTGTAAAAGTAACATTTATGACTGCAATCTCCAAAAAAATATCATTAAGTAATTCCGAAAGTGTAATATTATTGACTGAAAAAAACAGCAACTTTGATAACTACCGATTAAGTAAAACAGAATTAAATTTCATCAAAAATGAAATTAATGTAAAAAATAAATTACGCGTTTGTATTAATCAATTCAATCGCTATGTTTTTATTCAAGTAATTGACTACAAAAAAGAAAAGACGCAAACATTAGAATCGCTTCGTAATGATGCCAATAAAATGCATTCGCTTATTGTAGACTATAAAATAGAAAATATTTTTGTAGTAGATCTGAGCGGTAAAACCTCCGAAGCATTAGCTTTTACAGAAGGTCTGGCATTGAGTAATTACCAGTTTTTGAAATATAAAAAAGATAAAAAGGAAGCGTGTCATTCCCTAAAATCAATTTTTATTATAAGCGAAAATATTACTAAAAAGGAAGTAGAGGAATTAAATATTGTTGTAAATGCTACATTTATTGCACGAACACTTGTTAACGAGCCAGCAAATTTTTTAACAGCGACACAGCTTTCAAAGGAGTTTCAAAAACTTGGGAAAGAAGCAGGTTTTAGGGTGGAGGTGTTTAATAAAGCAAAAATAAAGGCTCTAAAGATGGGTGGCTTATTGGCCGTTAATTTGGGAAGCATAGATCCTCCTACTTTTACAATTATGGAATATAAACCTAAAAATGCTAAAAATAAACAACCAATTATTTTAATTGGTAAAGGAGTTGTATACGATACTGGAGGCCTTAGTTTAAAGCCTACTCCAAATAGTATGGACCTTATGAAATCTGACATGGCTGGTGCGGCAGCTGTAGGCGGAGCATTGTACGCCATCGCTAAAGCAAAATTACCTGTTCACGTAATAGGTCTAGTGCCTGCAACAGATAATCGGCCGGGAGGCAACGCATATGCCCCTGGTGATGTAATTACAATGTATAATGGATTAACTGTTGAAATGGTTAATGCAGACGCTGAAGGAAGAATGATTTTAGCTGACGCTTTAGCTTACGCGCAAAGTTATAATCCTCTATTAGTAATTGATTTAGCCACATTAACTGGGTCGGCAATTGCTGCTATTGGATCAGCAGCTATTGCTGCAATGGGCACCGCCGACGAAAAAACTAAAGATGAATTAAAACAAGCTGGTGCCAATGTTTTTGAAAGATTAGCAGAAATGCCATTTTGGGATGATTATGATGAGCAAATAAAATCAGAAATTGCCGATATGAAAAATCTTGGTGGCCCATATGCTGGTAGTATTACTGCTGGCAAATTTTTAGCACGATATGTCAATTACCCTTGGATGCATTTTGATATTGCAGGACCATCTTTTTTAACCACTAAAGATAGTTACAGACTTAAAGGAGGAACAGGGGTTGGAGTAAGATTATTATTTGATTTTATTAAAACAAGATAATAATTTTTTTTTATAAAAATAATAATTTCTGTTTTTTTAGTGTTTTAATTCATTTTAATATTTAAAAACAGAAATCTTGCATAATTTTAGCTTAGTAAAGCTTTCAAAACAATTTCAACAAAACAGATATATTAACAAAAACAGAGGCTTTCATTTTTTTGCAAAAAACATCCTTATGAAAACGCACGTGAGGAAGGTACAAACGCCATGCAGGGTTGCAGGTTGGACGGAGTCGTTTGTTCTTGATTTTTTGTTTCTTTTGTATCAAGACAAAAGAAAAACACACAGCTTTTGAACCATTTAATTTACGGGAGTTATTTCGAAAATTTCACTTAAACATGCTAATAAATAAAAATATATGAACCGATTAAAACTTGCCTCTCTTGGGGTTTTATTAACATTGGGTTTTGAATCATTTGATTCACCCGACATTAGAATGTATGAATTTAGTTATCCTAATCGTAGCAAAACAGCTATAAATTTAAATGCTGCTGGTTTTTTAAATTTTACAAAAGAATGGCGCGGCGACAGTTATTTTTATTATGGAAAAAGCTCAGAAGGAATAACCTGCTCTGTTTTATATTTTAAACTCAATGAAGCCCAACAGCATGCATATGTTGATAATCTTCCTGTAAAATCTATTGCCGGTAATTCCTTTGCTTATTTTGCGGAAAATTCAAATTTAAAGAAGTATGAAAAAAATATAGAAAAATGGGGGAAGTTAGCTGATGATTTTGTTTTTAAACAAAGTGATATAAATGACTTCAAAGGAATTGCGATTAAGCAAAAACATGTATTTGCATATTCTATGTTTGATAATGACTTGTTTGTAAATATTCATTTGGCAAAATCTAATTATAATGCTGCCGACTCAATAAAAATGAGAGATATTTTAAATTCATTAATAAAGAAAAAGTAAATTACGATTTCTGAAATAAATAATTTTTAGATTAATTTGGATATTTTTTTTACTTTTTTTACATTTTTTTACATTTAATTTTAGTATATTTTTGAATCTCAGAACATTTATTAATAAGTTTTAAAACGAAGCGTTTTTTATATATAATTTTAAAAACCTCAAATTCTATAAATAAGCATTTTTGTAAATAAAAAAATATGACGGAAGAAAAAATAATAGTAGGAATTACGCAAGGCGATAGTAATGGAATTGGTTTAGAGGTAATTATTAAAACATTTCTCGATCCTCATATGCTTGAAATATGCACCCCTGTAATTTTTGGCTCCAACAAAACAGCTGCTTACCATAGGAAAGCTCTCAATATAGAAGGTTTTAGCTTTAACCCAATAAGTGATTTGGCTGAAATTAACCATAAACGCGCCAATATTATCAATGTTTATGACGACGATGTGCCAATACAACTTGGTAGCCAAACTGAAGCAGGAGGGAAACACGCAATTCAATCGCTCGACGCTGCTTCAAATGCACTTGTTAATAACCAAATAGATGTTTTAGTTACTGCTCCCATCAATAAAGAAAACATACAATCACCCGAATTTAAGTTTCCCGGACATACCGAATATTTAGATGAAAAATTTGGTACAGGAAACAGCCTCATGTTTTTGATAAGTGATACTTTGCGTGTAGCTGTTGTAACGGGTCATATCCCTGTTACACGAGTGGCAGCGGAATTAACTTCTGAAAAAATAATTAAGAAAATACAGGTTCTAAATAATACATTAATTCAGGATTTTTCTCTTCGCAAACCTAAAATTGCAGTGCTGGGTTTAAATCCCCATGCCGGAGATAATGGTGTAATAGGAGATGAGGAGCAACGTGTAATTTTACCTGCAATCAATAAAACAAAGGAAGAAGGAATTCTAGTTTATGGCCCATATTCTGCCGATGGCTTTTTTGGTAATGGTAACTATAAAAACT
>CAMBDK010000041.1 GCA_945865315.1 Chitinophaga pinensis
TCTTTTTTTTTGCTATTAAGCTTTTCATTAAGCTGTTGTAGCTCAGCGGTAGAGCACTTCCTTGGTAAGGAAGAGGTCGTGAGTTCAATCCTCATCAACAGCTCTTAATGAACTGATTAGATGAAAAATTTAATTAAACAATTTAATAATTAACTAATAATTTAACAATTTAATAAATAAATATAAGCAATGGCTAAAGAAAAATTCGACCGTTCCAAACCACATGTTAACATTGGAACAATTGGTCACGTTGACCACGGTAAAACTACCTTGACAGCAGCAATTACTATTGTATTGGCTGAAAAAGGCTTATCAGTAGTGAGAGATTTCTCTTCAATTGATAATGCTCCTGAAGAAAAAGCGCGTGGTATCACCATTAATACTTCGCATGTTGAGTATTCAACTGCTAAACGTCACTACGCGCACGTAGATTGTCCAGGCCATGCTGATTATGTTAAAAATATGGTTACTGGTGCTGCTCAAATGGACGGTGCTATCCTTGTTGTAGCTGCTACTGACGGTCCTATGCCTCAAACTCGTGAACACATCCTTTTAGCGCGTCAGGTTGGCGTTCCTAAAATTGTTGTATTTATGAATAAAGTAGATATGGTTGATGATCCAGAATTATTGGAACTAGTTGAAATGGAAATCCGTGAATTGTTGTCTTTTTATCAATTTGATGGTGTTAACACTCCTATTATTCAAGGTTCTGCTTTAGGTGGATTGAACAAAGATCCTAAATGGTCTGAGAAAATTATGGACTTAATGGATGCTGTTGATAATTTTATCCCTATCCCAGTTCGTGAAGTTGATAAACCTTTCTTGATGCCTGTTGAAGATGTATTTACAATTACTGGTCGTGGTACTGTAGCTACTGGTAAAATAGATACTGGCGTTATTAATACTGGTGATGAGGTTGAAATACTTGGAATGCAAGATACAAAATTAAAATCAGTAATTACTGGTGTTGAAATGTTCCGCAAAATTTTGGATCGTGGAGAAGCTGGTGATAACGTAGGTTTATTGTTACGCGGTGTGGATAAAAAAGATATCCGCAGAGGTATGGTAGTTGCTAAACCTGGTTCAATTACTCCTCACACCGAGTTTAAAGCTGAAATCTATGTTTTGAAAAAAGAAGAAGGTGGCCGTCATACTCCATTTCATAATAAATATCGCCCTCAATTTTACTTACGTACTACTGACGTAACAGGAGAAATTGAATTACCAACAGGTCGTGATATGGTTATGCCTGGTGATAACGTTACAATTACAGTAAAATTAATTGTTCCTGTAGCAATGGACAAAGGCTTACGTTTCGCTATCCGTGAAGGTGGTAGAACTGTTGGTGCTGGTCAGGTTACTGAAATCATTAAATAATAAATATTAAATATTAATAGTAGCGCAGTAGGCAGTGGAAACATTGTCTACTGTTTTCTACTAAATAATAGGGTGTACTTCAAATAAAAAAAAATTGAAGGTTGAATAACACCATTTGGAGTAATAAACAGGTGTAGTTCAAGGGTAGAATAGAGGTCTCCAAAACCTTTGATGGGAGTTCGAATCTCTCCACCTGTGCAATAATAAGTTAAAAGTTAAAAAATGAAAAGTTGGAAAGTCAAAAAATACCAACTTTAAACCTTAAACTTTTAAACTTTAAACTAAAAAGATATGAGTAAATTTAAGGAATATATAAACGAAACATCTAATGAACTTTTTCATAAAGTAAGTTGGCCATCTTGGAGTGAATTGCAAAGCAGTGCTATAGTTGTTATGATCGCTTCTGTGATTATAGCCTTATTAGTATTTGTTATGGATTTCTCTTTTAATAAAGGGATGGAAGCCATTTATCATTTATTTGTTTAAAATAATATTTATCCTTAAAACTATTAAGTAATAGGCGTAATTTTAAAAAAAGAAATAAAAGATTAATATTAGAGTTTTTTTTAAAAAGTATAATTCTAAACTATTAAGCATTTATTTTGTAATGAAATTTATTTTTGCAACTAATAAAATACTTTTTTATAATTAATACAAAATGGTAGAGCAAACAAAAACGGAGCAAGTGAAAATTGCAGACACTAGTAAAAAGTGGTATGTGGTAAGAGCTATAAGTGGTCAGGAAAAAAAGGTAAAACATTATATTGAATTAGAAATTAATCGTTTGGGGTTAAGCGCCTTCGTTTCTCAAATATTAATCCCTACCGAAAAAATTTATCAAATTCGTAACGGCAAAAAAGTAAGCAAAGAACGTCCATTCTATAGTGGATACATACTAATTGAAGCAGCATTAGTTGGGGAAGTTCCTCACGTTATTAAAAATATTACTGGCGTTATCGGTTTTTTAGGTGAAACAAAAGGTGGTTTACCTGTTCCAATGCGTATGGCTGAAGTTAATCGAATATTGGGAACTGTTGACGTACTTGAAGGTAGCGATGCGCAATTAAATATACCATATATTGTTGGTGAGACAGTAAAGGTTATCAATGGCCCTTTTAATGGTTTTACCGGTACAATTGAGAAAATTAATGAAGAAAAGAAAAAGTTAGAAGTAATGGTTAAGATTTTTGGAAGAAAAACTCCACTGGAATTAGGATATTTAGAAGTAGAAAAAGAAAGTTAACAATTAAGTTCACAGTTTAGAATTAAGAGTCAAAAGTTGCGCTTCCGTCAACAAACTCTAAACTCTAAACTTTTAACTATAAATTAAATAAAAAATGGCAAAAGAAATAAGCGCACTAGTAAAATTACAAATAAAAGGAGGAACAGCTAATCCTGCACCACCAATTGGACCTGCTTTAGGTGCTAAAGGTGTTAACATCATGGAGTTTTGTAAGCAATTTAATGCTAGAACTCAGGATAAAACAGGAAAAGTAATTCCAGTAATTATTACAGTTTATAAAGATAAATCATTTGAATTTATTCTTAAAAATCCACCGGTAGCAATATCGTTGTTGGAAATTGCAAAAGTTAAAACTGGCTCTAAAGAATCTAACCGTTTGAAAGTAGGAAATGTTTCCTGGGATCAAATTCGTGAAGTTGCTGAAGCAAAAATGCCCGACTTAAACTGCTTTTCTATTGATTCAGCAATTAGCATGGTTGCCGGCACAGCGCGTAGTTTAGGGTTAACTGTTACAGGTGTTTCACCACTAAAAAAATAGATTATTATAATTGGATTTGCAAGGCTGAAAAAATTGTAAATTCCCAATTCAAATATTAAATCGATGGAGTCCCAGAATTTATTGAGACGTTTGAACATCACAATTAAAAAAAAATGACGAAAATTTCAAAAAACAGAAAATTAGCCTTATCAAAATATGATGCAACAAAATCATATTCTCTAGCTGAGGCTACCAAAATTATTAAAGATATTACAACCACTAAATTTGATGCTTCTATTGACGTTAGTGTACGCTTGGGTGTTGACCCCCGCAAAGCGAATCAAATGGTGCGTGGTAGTGTTTCTTTACCGCATGGTTCAGGTAAAGTAATGCGCGTATTGGTACTTTGTACTCCCGATAAAGTTGCTGAAGCTACTGCTGCTGGTGCTGATTTTGTTGGATTGGATGAGTATATCGAAAAAATTAAAAGCGGTTGGACAGATGTGGATGTAATCATTACAATGCCTTCTGTTATGGGCAAGGTAGGAGCACTAGGTCGCGTATTAGGCCCCCGTGGTTTAATGCCAAATCCTAAAACGGGAACTGTTACGATGGAAATTGGTAAAGCTGTAACAGATGCTAAAGGTGGAAAAATAGATTTTAAAGTGGATAAAGCTGGTATCGTGCAAGCTTTAGTAGGTAAAGTATCATTCGATAGCAATAAACTTGCTGAAAATGCAACGGAACTATTACAAACAATAATGAAATTAAAACCATCATCAGCTAAAGGAGTTTATGTAAGAAGTATATACCTATCTTCTACCATGAGTCCAAGTATTCAAATAGATACTAAGTTTTTAAGCTAATTTTTTCTAGTATTCAGTCCAAATAATATTGGGCTTGAAACCTATAAATTATAGCAAAAAAATATAAAACATATATAATTAACAAAATGAAAAAAGAAGAAAAATCAGTAGTAATAGAGTCTTTAATTGCTCAATTAGCTAATAATACTCATTTCTATTTAACAGATCTAGCTTCCTTAAGCGCTCAAAAAACTTCAGCTTTAAGAAGATCTTGTTTTAATAAAAATATCAAATTGCTTGTTGTAAAAAATTCATTGTTGAAAAAAGCTATGGAACGTAGCACAGCTAAAGAATATCAACCACTATTATCATCTTTAAAAGGTAATACTGCTATCATGTTTTCAGAAGTAGGAAGTGACCCGGCAAAACTTATAAAAGAGTTTCGTCAAAAAAATGATAAACCACTTTTAAAAGCAGCCTATGTTGAAGATTGTGTTTATATTGGTGATAACCAATTAGATGTATTAGCATCAATAAAATCTAAAAACGAAATGATTGGTGAAATCATTGGCTTACTTCAATCTCCTGCTAAAAATGTTATCTCTGCCCTTAAATCTAGCGGTGGAAAATTAGCTGGCATTGTAAAAACTTTATCCGAAAAACCTGAATAATTTTAATAAAAATAAAACTTTTATTAGCTCGTTATTCAAGTTGAAAAGAATTTTTAAAAAAAACAAATTACAAATAAAAATAAATTAATAATTAAAACAATAAATAAAATGGCAGATTTAAAAGCTTTCGCTGAGCAACTAGTAAACTTAACTGTTAAAGAAGTTAACGAGTTAGCTAAAATATTAAAAGATGAGCATGGTATTGAACCAGCAGCAGCAGCAGCAGTTGCAGCTCCAGTAGGTGGTGGTGCAGCAGCAGTAGCAGAAAAAACTACTTTTGACGTGATTCTTGTTGAAGCAGGTGCAGCTAAATTAGGAGTAGTTAAAATTGTAAAAGATTTAACTGGTCTTGGTTTAAAAGAAGCAAAAGATTTAGTTGATGGTGCTCCAAAACCTATCAAAGAAGGTATTTCTAAAGCAGATGCTGAAACAGTGAAAAAACAATTAGAAGACGCAGGAGCTAAGGTTGAAGTTAAATAAACTGCTGCTTAAACAATACCTATAAGGTATAGAACTCTGTCCTAATTTTAAATATCTCTCTTTACCCTACTCATTCGCATGTGTTAAGGGATTAAAAAAGTTTGAAATTTAAAATTGGGAGGAGGGCTATACCCTTTTGTAGTTTATTTTGAATTCAAATAGTACAAATTTGAAAATGCGGTTTATTGAAAATATTCGTAAGAATTTTGACAATTTATCAAGTTCATAAATCAACCTAAATAAATCCTAAGCGCCTTGAATCCAAATAAAAAAAAACAAAGAATAAGTTTCGCTTCTATTAAAAGTCAAATTGAATATCCTGACTTTTTAGATATCCAACTTAAATCGTTCCAAGATTTTTTTCAGTTAGAAACAACTTCTGAAAACAGACAAAATGAAGGACTTTTTAAAGTTTTTGCTGAAAACTTCCCTATCTCTGATGCACGAAATAACTTTGTGCTTGAATTTCTTGATTACTTTATTGACCCTACCCGTTACTCTCTTGATGAGTGTATCGAACGCGGTTTAACTTATAGCGTACCGCTTAAAGCTAAAGTGCGACTATATTGTACTGATTCTGAACATGAAGATTTTGAAACTATTGTTCAGGATGTATATTTAGGAACGATACCTTACATGACTCCTAAAGGTACATTTGTGATTAATGGCGCTGAACGTGTTATTGTATCCCAATTGCACCGTTCCCCAGGAGTATTCTTTGGCCAAAGTCGCCACTCAAATGGTACTAAATTATATTCTGCTAGAGTTATTCCTTTCAGAGGTTCATGGATCGAGTTTTCTACCGATATCAATAACGTAATGTATGCATACATTGATCGCAAGAAAAAACTTCCTGTTACCACGCTATTAAGAGCTATTGGATTTGAAAGCGATAAACAAATTCTTGAAATTTTTGGATTAGCTGATGAATTAAAAGTTAGCAAAGCAGGTCTTAAATCAGTGTTGGGCCGTAAATTGGCTGCTCGTGTTTTAAAAACTTGGATTGAAGATTTTGTTGACGAGGATACCGGTGAAGTTGTTTCCATTGAACGTAACGAGGTTATCATTGACCGCGAAACAATATTGGAAGAGGACCACATCGATTTAATTATGGACGCAAATGTAAAATCAGTTATTTTACATAAATTAGATGTAAATGCAGGTGATTATGCAATCATTTATAATACCCTTCAGAAAGATACTTCCAACTCTCAAAAAGAAGCAGTAGAACATATATATCGTCAATTACGTAATGCAGAACCACCTGATGAAGAAACTGCACGCGGTGTGGTTGATAAATTATTTTTCTCTGATAAACGTTATGATTTAGGTGAAGTAGGACGTTATAGAATCAATAAAAAATTGAATCTTGAAACTCCTTTTACCACTAGAACATTAACAAAAGAGGATATCATCTGCATCATTAAATATTTGATTGAATTAATAAATGCTAAAGCTGATGTGGATGATATTGACCACTTAAGTAATAGACGTGTACGTACTGTTGGGGAACAATTGTATTCTCAATTTGGAGTTGGTTTAGCCAGAATGGCGCGTACCATTCGCGAAAGAATGAATGTGCGTGATAATGAGGTATTTACACCTACCGATTTAATTAATGCCAAAACATTATCTTCCGTTATCAACTCGTTCTTTGGAACGAATCAGTTATCACAATTTATGGATCAAACAAACCCTTTGGCAGAAATCACGCACAAGCGTAGACTTTCGGCACTAGGGCCTGGAGGTTTATCTCGTGAACGTGCTGGTTTTGAGGTGCGTGACGTTCATTATACCCATTATGGTCGCTTGTGTACAATTGAAACTCCTGAAGGTCCGAATATCGGTTTGATTTCTTCTCTATGTGTTTTTGCTAAAATTAACAAATTAGGCTTTATCGAAACACCTTATATGAGTGTTACTGATGGTAAGGTTGATATAGATAAATCAGTAACGTACTTAAGCGCTGAAGAGGAAGGGCAAAAGATTATTGCTCAAGCAATTACACCTATTGATGAGAAGGGGAACTTTAAGGAGGCGAAAATCAAAGTTAGATATGAAGGCGACTTTCCAGTTGTAGAACCATCAAAAATTAACTTGATGGACGTTGCTCCTAACCAAATTGCATCCATAGCAGCTTCTTTGATACCTTTCTTGGAGCATGATGATGCTAACCGTGCTTTGATGGGTTCTAACATGCAACGCCAGGCGGTGCCTTTGTTGCGACCAGAAGCTCCAATTGTTGGAACTGGCCTTGAACCAATTGTTGCTCGTGATTCACGTGTTTTGATTAATGCCGAAAATTCAGGCGTAGTCGAATATGTTGATGCTAACGAAATTGTAATTCGCTATAACCGCAATGATGACGAAAGATTAATTAGTTTTGATGATGATGTAAAACACTATCAGTTAACTAAATTTCGTAAAACAAACCAAAGTACTTGTATTAACCTAAAACCTATTGTAAAAAAAGGCGAAAAAGTTACTAAAGGACAGGTATTGTGTGATGGATATGCTACTCAAAATGGAGAACTTGCATTAGGCCGTAATATGAAAGTTGCCTTTATGCCTTGGAAAGGTTATAATTTTGAAGATGCTATTGTAATTTCGGAACGTGTGGCAAGGGAAGATATTTTCACTTCCTTACATATTGATGAATATTCTTTGGAAGTACGTGATACAAAACGTGGTTTGGAAGAATTAACATCCGACATTCCAAATGTTTCAGAAGAAGCTACAAAAGATCTGGATGAAAATGGATTGATACGCATTGGTGCTGAAGTTAAAGAAGGTGATATCCTAATAGGTAAAATTACTCCTAAAGGTGAAACAGATCCTTCCCCTGAAGAAAAATTATTGCGTGCTATATTTGGCGATAAAGCAGGTGATGTTAAGGATGCATCTTTAAAAGCACCTCCATCATTGCGCGGAATCGTGATTGATAAAAAATTGTTTTCAAGACGTATCAAAGACAAACAAGCGAAAGCTGAAGAAAAACCTTTGTTAGATAAAATTGACAAAGAGCATAACCTTGATGTTGCAGCATTAAAAACAAAATTAATTGATAAACTTTTAGTGTTGGTGATAGGGAAAACTTCTCAAGGCGTTTTCAACGTTTTGAAAGAGGAAGTTATTCCTAAAAGCACCAAATTCACACAAAAAAGTCTTGAAAAAATTGATTTTTCAACTGTTAACCCTAGTAAATGGACTACAGATAAAGAAGTTAATGAGAAAATTAAAACTTTGTTGCACAATTATTATATAAAATTTAATGATTTATTAGGTATTTTTAAACGCAAAAAATATGCTTTAACAATAGGTGATGAGTTACCTGCTGGAATTGTTCAGCTTGCTAAAGTTTATATTGCTAAAAAACGTAAATTGAAAGTTGGTGATAAGATGGCGGGCCGCCATGGTAATAAAGGCATCGTTGCTCGTATCGTGCGTGATGAAGATATGCCTTTCCTATCTGATGGTTCTATTGTTGACATTGTTTTAAATCCTCTTGGTGTACCTTCACGTATGAACTTGGGACAAATTTATGAAACTGTTCTTGGATGGGCAGGACAAAAATTAGGTGAGAAGTTTTTTACCCCAATTTTTGATGGCGCCACTCCAGATCAATTAAATGAATGGTCGGATAAAGCAGAATTACCTCGTTATGGACGTACCTTCCTTACAGATGGTGGAACAGGTGAAAAGTTTGATCAACCTGCTACCGTAGGTGTAATCTATATGTTGAAATTAGGACATATGGTGGATGATAAAATGCACTCCCGTTCTATTGGACCTTATTCACTTATTACGCAACAACCTTTGGGTGGTAAAGCTCAATTTGGTGGTCAGCGTTTTGGTGAGATGGAGGTTTGGGCGCTTGAAGCTTTTGGTGCTGCTAATATCCTACAAGAAATACTAACCATTAAATCGGATGACGTAGTAGGTCGTGCAAAAGCTTACGAAGCTATTGTTAAAGGTGAAAATATGCCAACTCCTGGTATTCCTGAATCTTTCAATGTTTTATTACATGAATTAAGGGGATTAGGATTGAATATTGCTCTTGACTAAATTTTAAGTTTGAAAGTTTAAAGTTTAAAAGTTTAAAGTCCTCTAAAGGAACTATTACTTTTAAACTTTAAACTATATAACTTTAAACTGAACTATCTAACTTTTAACTTTCATACTTTAAACTACTTAAAATGGCTTACAAAAGAGATATAAAATTAAAAAGTAATTTCACAAAAATCACAATTACTCTTTCATCACCAGAAGCAATATTAGAACGTTCTAGCGGAGAAGTAGTAAAACCAGAAACTATCAATTACAGAACTTATAAACCAGAAATGGGTGGTTTGTTTTGTGAACGTATTTTCGGACCCGTTAAAGATTGGGAATGTGCCTGTGGTAAATATAAACGTATACGTTACAAAGGAATTGTTTGTGACCGTTGTGGTGTAGAGGTTACTGAAAAGAAAGTTCGTAGAGAACGTATGGGACATATCAGCCTTGTTGTTCCTGTTGCACATATTTGGTATTTTAAATCATTACCAAATAAAATAGGTTATTTATTAGGTTTGCCTACAAAAAAATTAGATGTAATAATTTATTATGAACGTTATGTGGTAGTTAATGCAGGTGTTAAAGCTGCTGATGGTGTTAATTACCTTGATTTTTTATCGGAAGAGGAATATTTAAATATATTGGATACACTTCCAAAAGATAACCAACATTTAGATGATACCGATCCAAATAAGTTTATAGCTAAAATGGGTGCTGAAGCATTAATTGCGCTTTTGAGCCGTGTAAATTTAGATACTTTATCATTTGATTTGCGCCATAAAGCAAATACTGAAACATCTCAGCAACGTAAAAATGAAGCACTAAAACGCTTACAAGTTGTTGAAAGTTTCCGTCAGGCTAATACGCACATCGAAAATCGTCCTGAATGGATGGTTGTTAAAATTGTACCTGTTATCCCACCTGAATTGCGCCCATTGGTGCCTTTGGATGGTGGACGATTTGCTACATCCGATTTAAATGATTTATACAGACGTGTTATTATTCGTAACAACCGTTTGAAACGATTAATTGAAATAAAAGCTCCGGAAGTAATTTTACGTAATGAAAAACGTATGTTACAGGAGTCTGTAGATTCCTTATTTGATAACTCACGTAAATCAAATGCTGTTAAAACTGAATCCAACCGTGCATTAAAATCTCTTTCCGATTCCTTAAAAGGTAAACAAGGTCGTTTCCGTCAAAATTTACTTGGAAAACGTGTTGATTATTCTGCCCGTTCTGTAATTGTGGTTGGACCTGAATTGAAATTGCATGAGTGCGGATTGCCAAAAGATATGGCAGCAGAACTTTTCAAGCCATTTATCATCCGTAAAATGATAGAAAGAGGAATTGTAAAAACTGTTAAATCAGCAAAGAAAATAGTTGATAAAAAAGAACCTATCGTATGGGATATATTAGAAAATATCTTAAAAGGTCATCCTGTTCTTTTGAATCGTGCTCCTACACTTCACAGATTAGGTATTCAGGCATTCCAACCAAAATTAATTGAAGGAAAAGCCATACAATTACACCCATTAACTTGTACTGCATTTAATGCGGATTTTGACGGGGATCAAATGGCTGTGCATGTTCCATTAGGTCATGCAGCAATATTGGAAGCGCAGCTATTAATGCTCGCTTCTCACAACATTTTGAACCCTGCTAATGGTGCTCCTGTTACAGTACCATCCCAAGACATGGTGCTTGGTCTATATTATATGACCAAAGGCAAAAAATCAACGGATGAGAAAAAAGTAAAAGGTGAAGGTTTAACTTTTTATTCTCCTGAAGAAACTATTATCGCATATAACGAAAAACGTGTTGACTTACACGCATGGGTAAAAGTTAGAATAAACTTATATGCGCCAATAACTGAAACAAATGGTTCAACTTCAAACAGTTTATTACCTTCCTTAAAAATAGTAGGTAAAAAAATTATTGAAACAACTGTTGGTAGAATCTTATTTAATCAAGTAGTTCCAAAAGAAGTAGGTTATATCAACGAATTATTAACTAAAAAATCATTGCGCGATATTATTGGTAATATCGTTAAGGAAACAGGTATGGCAAAAACAGCCAAGTTCCTTGATGAAATGAAACAATTAGGATTTGTGATGGCTTTCCGCGGAGGTTTATCATTTAATCTTGGTGACGTTATTGTACCGGAAGATAAAGGTAAAATGATTGCCGAGGCTAATAAACAAGTAGATGAAGTAGTTGCTAACTATAACATGGGTTTCATTACTAATAACGAACGTTATAACCAGGTTATTGATATTTGGACACATACAAATTCTCGTATTACTGCTAAGGTGTTAAATACCTTAACAAACGATCGTCAAGGATTCAATCCAGTTTATATGATGTTGGATTCAGGAGCCCGTGGTTCAAAAGAACAAATTCGTCAGTTAGGTGGTATGCGTGGTTTGATGGCAAAACCAAGAAAAGGTGCTGGTGGAGGCGAAATTATTGAGAACCCTATCCTTTCTAACTTTAAAGAAGGCTTATCAATCCTTGAGTATTTTATTTCTACTCACGGTGCTCGTAAAGGACTAGCAGATACTGCTTTGAAAACTGCAGATGCTGGATACTTAACACGTCGTTTAGTGGATGTTGCGCAAGATGTAATTATTACAGTTGAAGATTGCGGTACTTTACGTGGATTAATTGCTACACCATTAAAGAAAAATGATGAAATAGTTGAATCATTATATGATAGAATATTGGGTAGAACTACTGTACATGATGTATATAACCCTTTAACTGGTGATATAATTGTGGAGGCAGGTGAAGAAATAAATGAAGAATTTGCTAAGTTAGTTTCCGAATCTCCTATAGAAGCTGTTGAAATACGATCGGTATTAACTTGCGAAAGTAAAAATGGTGTTTGCGGAAAATGTTATGGACGTAATTTAGCTACAGGAAGAATGGTTCAAAGAGGTGAAGCTGTTGGAGTTATAGCAGCTCAATCAATTGGTGAACCAGGAACACAATTAACGCTTCGTACCTTCCACGTTGGAGGTATTGCATCTAATATTGCAGCTGCATCAAAATTAGAAGCTAAATATGATGGTATTATAGAAATTGATGAATTAAAAACCGTTAAACGTAAAAATCCTGACGGACAATTGGTGGATGTAGTTATTGGTCGTTCGGCCGAGATGCGAATCATTGATTTAAACACAAAAATTGTTCTTACTACAGGAAATATACCTTATGGAGCTCAAGCCTATGTGAAATCAAATGGGAAAATTAAAAAAGGAGATTTAATTTGTGACTGGGATCAGTACAATGCTGTTATCGTTTCCGAATTTGCTGGTAAACTTCAATTTGACAATGTAGAGGAAGGTATTACTTTTAGAGAAGAATCGGATGAGCAAACAGGCTTTAAAGAAAAAGTTATTGTTGAAAGTCGTGATAAAAGTAAAAATCCTTCTATAAAAATTGTTGTTAAAAATGATGTTTTACGAACTTATAGTATTCCTGTGGGAGCTCATATAATTGTAAATGACAACACCAAAATTGAAGCAGGTCAGATATTAGTTAAGATCCCTCGTTCTTCTGGTAAAACAGGAGATATTACAGGAGGTTTGCCTCGTGTAACGGAATTGTTCGAAGCTCGTAACCCTAGTAATCCGGCTGTTGTTTCTGAAATTGATGGAATAGTTTCATTTGGTAAAATAAAACGTGGTAACCGTGAAGTACATGTTGAATCTAGAACAGGTGAAAAGAAAACCTACCTTGTTCAATTATCTAAACACACCCTGGTTCAGGAAAATGATTTTATTAAAGCTGGTGAACCTTTGTGTGATGGTGCTATAACTCCTAGTGATATCCTTTCAATAAAAGGACCAACTGCTGTTCAGGAATACTTAGTAAATGAGGTTCAGGAAGTATATCGTTTGCAAGGGGTGAAAATCAATGATAAACATTTTGAAGTAATTGTTCGTCAAATGATGCGTAAAGTTGATATTAGCGAAGCTGGTGATACTATTTTCCTTGAAAAACAATTGGTGAATAAATCCACTTTCATGGAAGAAAACGATAACCTTTACGCTAAAGTAGTTATTACAGATTCTGGTGAATCCACTCTTTATAAAGCTGGTCAGATTATTAATGCGCGTAAATTAAGAGATGAAAATTCTTCATTGAAACGCCGAGATATGAAAACCATTTCAGCTCGTGAAGCAATACATGCTACTTCTAGCCAAGTATTACAAGGTATCACCCGTGCATCATTGCAAACAAATAGCTTTATGAGTGCCGCATCTTTCCAGGAAACAACGAAAGTGCTAAACGAAGCAGCCATTAGTGGTAAAGTAGATTCCCTATTAGGATTAAAAGAAAATGTAATTGTTGGACATTTAATTCCTGCCGGAACTGGACTAAGAGCTTATGACAGAATGATTGTTGGTTCTCAAGAAGAATACGATCGTTTAATGGCTTCTAAAAAAGAAGCTATTGAAGCAGAAGTTTAAAAATTGTTCTTAGAATTATATTAATTATTTAGTATCTGTCCATATAGTCGAGAATCTGATTCATAATGTTCAAGTTCGAGGCTTGCGAAGTTTTGAAAATCAAGGAGTTTGCTTTTGCAAATGAATGTTTTCAAAACAAGCATAACGAAGAAATCGGACATTATGGACAGACTCTATTTAGGAACAGTTTTCATTTCCATAGCTTACAGAAGGGGCAGCAGTAATGTTTGCCCCTTTTTTTTATAAAAACAGAATTAAAATCAAAAAAAACACCATGGAAGAGCAAAATAATAATCAATTAAATATTGAACTTAGTGAAGAAATAGCTGAGGGTATTTATTCAAACCTTGCAATTATTACGCATTCAAATTCTGAATTTGTAATAGATTTTATTAAAATGATGCCTGGAGTGCCTAAAGCAAAAGTAAAATCACGTATCGTGCTTACTCCACAACATGCAAAACGCTTGATGAAGGCTTTGAAAGATAATATTTCAAAATTTGAACAAGCGCATGGCGTTATTAAGGATACAGACATGCCAAATGGGTTTCCCCTTAATTTTGGTGGACCAACGGCACAAGCTTAATCTTGGTCTATCTGATCTGTTGCATTATTTCTTTTATTTGTTTTGCTTTTGGCGGCTTGGATTTAAGAGAAACACTGAGATAAGGTATTGATTGAATTCACCCTATAACAAGGATATTCCTATTGAGACTTGATTGCCTCTAGCGAGTATGACATTTAATAATCATTGCAAATGATTTTTTTAAATGAAATGCCATAATATAAAAGATTAACCCAATTAACTTTATATTTATGCTCGTATTAGTTGGATATATGCACAATCCGATTGTTTTGTATTTTTTAAATATTTCTATTCATAGGCTATATTTGACAAAGATTTTTCCGTTATAATGATTTTTACAATAGCATCCATGTTGCAAAAAAATTAATACAACCAACTTTTGAATTTATCATTTTTTATAGCAAAACGCTACTTAGTTTCTAAAAAATCACATAATGCTATAAATATCATTTCTGGTATTTCTATAGCTGGGATTAGTATCGGAACGATGGCTTTAATTATAGTCCTTTCCGCATTTAATGGCTTATCTGAACTAGTGCAATCCCTCAATAATTCTTTTGATGCTGATATAGAAATTACACATAAGCATGGAAAAACATTTAAGCTAGATTCACTAAAAATTGAATCAATAAAAAAATTAAAACATGTTAGCTATTTTACTGAAGTTATTGAAGGTAATGCATTATTGAAATTTAATGAAAGGCAATGTATTGCTACAATTAAAGGAGTTGGGGATAATTTTGTGAAGATGAGTAATTTTGATTCACTAATAAGTGATGGGCAATTTAATATAAATAATAATAATGTGGTTATTGGTAAGGGAATCAGTTATATTTTACAAAATGGGCCTGATGATATTTACACGCCGATTTCAATTTATGCACCAAAAAGAGGTAACGTAAGCATTTTTGAGGCTGAAGATGGATTAAATGAACTAAAAGTGTATCCTACAGGTGCTTTTTCTATTAGTGATGAGTTTGATTATAAATATGTTATAATGAATATTAATAATGCTCGTAAACTACTAGACTATAATAGCGAAGTAACATCTGTGGAAATCTCAATAAAAAATTATGATGACATAGAAAAAATTCAAAAACAAATTAGTACAATAGCAGGTTCTGATTTTAATGTAAAAAATCGTCAGGAGCAAAATTCAGTATTATATAAAACATTAAAATCAGAGAAATTATGGACCTTCATAATTCTTGTTTTTATATTAATAATCGCCACCTTCAATGTAATAGGATCAATAACTATGTTAATTATAGAAAAGAAAAAGGACCTGCGAATTTTACATCATATGGGGGCAGATGTTCAATTAATTCGTAAAATATTTATAACAGAAGGCTTACTTATAACTATCATAGGAGCTGTTTTTGGTCTCCTTCTAGGGACGATTGTTTGTTGGCTACAAATCAAGTTTTCTTTAATTCGCTTCACTGAAGGATATGTAGTGGAGGCATATCCTATAAAATTTCAACTAACTGATTTTATAATGATTTTGGGAGTAGTTTTAGTAATTGGCTTTTTTGCAACCTGGTATCCTGTTAAAATTTTAACCAAAAAATATTTAATCAATTAAATTTTATTTTTGATTCCTGAATTTTACAAATAAAAAAAACAATTTATATATTGCGGTGTCATTTTTTTATTTTATTATCCATCAAGCATTAAATTTTGATTATTTCTTAAATTAATTACATCTTTTTATTGTATTGAAAATTTATTGCTGAATTAATATGAAAAGACTAGGAGTTATAAATGGATTAAGGGGCTATGCAATTTTGGGGGTAATATATTTCCACTTGATTGGTGTGTTTTTTAATCAACCTGGCTGGTATTCTTTAAATATTGGTGAAATACCAATATTTCCTTTCACTTATTTGGGACATGGCTGGCTTGGCGTGGATCTATTTTTTATTCTTTCTGGTTTTGTACTTTATTTGCCTTATGCCAATGGTAATCGTGAATTAAAAACAATTGCTAATTTAGGGTCATTTTATAAAAACCGCGCCACTCGTTTATTACCATTATATTATATTTCATTAGTCATTTCTATTTTTTTTATTGCTCATGAAAGTAACATTCATGAATGGCTTTTTTGGAAAAAAATGATATTGATGTTTACTGTAACATTTAATTTTTCTAAAGAAACCTTTATACCTTCCTATAACTATGTATTATGGTCATTGGGTATTGAAGTATTATTTTCCGCCATTTTCCCACTATTAATTTGGTTTATACTAAAAAAGGGAATAATAAAGTTATGCATAATTGTTTTTTATTTCAGTTTTATCATCAGGGTAATTTCAGGCTTTTACCCCGAATATAACATTGCACCGCACCTCAATATCATCAAAGATAGTTTGTTTGGCAGGTTGGATGATTTTGTTATAGGAATGCTCCTCTGTCATTGGTTTGTTACCAATTGGAAACAGAAATATTTTGAACAATACAGTAAAATTATTTTCTTCTTTTCTTTAGTTGTTATAACCATAGGATGTTATTTTTCTGACTATATATTTTTGAAATATTTACCATCCTATTTAGAGCCATTAATAAATACTATATTTCAATTAGGCTTTGGCTTATTAACATTGTCCATTCTACATATGAAAACAAATGCAATACATTTTTTATTTTCCAATAAATTAATCCAATTAACTGGGATGATGTGTTATAGCTTATATATTTGGCATGGTAACATGAGAATGGTTTTTATGGCAGATTACTCGGCACTTCGAATAGTAACTTATCTCATTTTTTTATTTTCACTTTCATTTCTAACATATAGGTACATTGAATTTGGAAATAAAAAAATTGAAGATATATTACCAAAAAGCGATAGAGACCTTTAGGATAATTTGACTAAAAAAAGATGAATTTTTAGGAGAAATGGGAGAAAAATTGTTGATAAATTTTATAAAATTATCAATTAAATTTCAAGTCCTAATTTTTTACCCTCAATTACCATAAATTCAAATGCCTGTTGGTATTCATTTTGTATAATACCGTCTAAAATAGCTTCGCGAATAGCATTTTTTATAAGTCCTACTTTTCTTCCGGCAGGTATGTTAAAAGTGTTCATAATATCTTCACCACTAATGGGAGGTTGCCAATTACGAATATTATCTTTTTCTTCAATATCTTTTAACTTCAGACGAACGAGTTCGAAATTTTTTAAATATTTTTGAACTTTATATGCATTTTTGGAAGTAATATCTGCTTCGCAAAGCTTCATCAAATCATCTATATCATCCCCTGCTTCAAATAATAATCTTCTAACAGCACTATCAGAAATTTCACTTTTCGCAAGTACAATAGGCCGTAAATGGAGCAAAACTAACTTTTGAACATATTTCATTTTTTCGTTAAGAGGAAGTTTTAACTGCGAAAAAATTTGAGGAACCATGCGGGAGCCTTTGTCTTCATGACCATGAAATGTCCAACCGTGACCTAATTCAAAACGCTTTGTTTCCGGTTTGGCAATATCGTGCAAAATAGCTGCCCATCGCAACCATAAGTCTGTTGTAGTTTTACAAATATTATCAAGCACCTCCAATGTATGATAAAAATTATCTTTATGAGATTTACCATTCCTGTTTTCAACCCCATATAAAAGTGTCATTTGAGGAAAAATATGATGTAACAAACCTGTATCAAATAATAATTTAAACCCAATAGATGGGATAGGAGAAAGAATTATTTTATTTAACTCCTCACTAATACGTTCTTTGGAAATAATTTTTATGCGATCTTTATTTTTTGCAATGCTATCCAATGATTTTTTTTCAATCGTATAATTAAGTTGTGCTGCAAACCTTATAGCACGCATCATTCGAAGAGGGTCATCAGAAAAAGTAATATCTGGATCTAATGGCGTGCGTATTAAACAAATTTCCATATCATTAATTCCATTAAACGGATCTAATAATTTACCATAATCATTTATATTTAATGAAATTGCAAGTGCATTAATTGTAAAGTCTCTTCTATTCTGGTCGTCAACTAATGTACCATTTTCTACAATAGGTTTGCGGCTTTCGGAGCGATAGGACTCTTTTCGTGCCCCTACAAATTCTATGTCATAGTCTTCATATGCAATTTGAGCAGTACCAAAATTTTTAAAAACATTAACATGGTACTTATTCCCTAATTTTTTTGCTACCGATTCTGCCAAACCAATGCCATTGCCTATAGCTACTATATCAATGTCCTTACAAGCCCTATTTAATAATAAATCACGCACCCAGCCCCCGATAACAAAAGCAGGAGTATTCATTTCGGCAGCACATTCCGAAATAATTTTAAAAATAGGGTGGATTAATTTTGTTTCCAAATTGGTATAACTTTATGGTAATTGGGCATTTAAAAACTTTGCAATCTATAATAATTATATAAGGTTTAGAATAATACTATTGAAGTTTTCGAAACAACTCCCGCAAATTAAATGGTTCAAAAGCTGTGTGTTTTTCTTTTGTCTTGATACAAAAGAAACAAAAAATCAAGAACAAACGATTCCTCCCCACCTGCAACGCTGCATCTCGTTTGTTCATTCCTCACGCGCGTTTTCATAAGCATATTTTTTGCAAAAAAATGAAATAATCTGTTTTTATTAATATATCTGCTTTGTCGAAATTGTTTTGAAAGATTTACTAAGGGAAGTTTTCGAAATAAATCCGCAAATTAAATGATTCAAAAACTGTGTGTTTTTCTTTTGTATTGATACAAAAGAAACAAAAAATCAAGAACAAAGAATTCCTACCCCCCCTTAACCCTGCATCGCTTTTGCTCATTCTTCACGCGCGTTTTCATAGGCATATTTTTTTGCAAAAAAATGAAATAATCTGTTTTTATTAATATATCTGTTTTGTCGAAATTGTTGTGAAAGCTTCGCTATGCATTATTTTCTAATTATTTTGATTTCTCCGTTCAATGTTATTTTAATAATGGCAGAAGGTTTTACGTTATTAATAACATCCTGACGAAAATTAACGATATAATCTACGTTATTTTTAATTTCTGAAGGGATTTCATTAAATGAATTAGCTGGTTTTTCACCACTTATATTGGCTGATGTTGAAACAATCGGTTTTCCAAATTTATGAATGAGGGTATTACAAAATTCATCTTTCACCATGCGTATTCCCACACTTCCATCAGCGGCAATAACACTTTGAGCAAGCATTCGTCCTTCTGGGTAAATAATTGTAAGTGGCTCCTCCGTTGATTCCAATAATTCCCATGCAATTTCAGGTACTTCTTTTACATGCCTATTAATCATCGTTTCGTTACAAACCAATATTACCATGCTTTTATATTGGGCTCTATGCTTTATATTAAATACTTTAGCTACAGCATCTTTATTGCGAGCATCGCATCCGATACCCCAAACAGTATCTGTTGGATAAAGTATAGTACCACCTTTACGCAATACTTCAATTGCATTTTTTATTTCTTCTTCCACAGTATTTTAAAAAAATGAATAATCAATTACTATAATTTAATAAAAAAATACTCCATAGAGCAAAGTTAATAACCGATGTTAAATAAAAGATTGAAGATCATGTAACTTACGATAATTGGCATTCTTTGCTATTAATTCTATATGCGTGCCACGTTCAACGATTTCTCCTTTTTGCATTACAATAATTTCGTCGGCATGTTGTATAGTCGACAATCGATGTGCAATAACAACCGAAGTGCGGTTTTTCATTAGTTTATTTAGTGCGTCCTGAACCAAACGTTCACTTTCAGTGTCCAAAGCAGACGTTGCTTCATCTAATATTAAAATGGGAGGATTTTTTAAAACAGCACGCGCAATACTTATTCTTTGACGCTGGCCACCAGATAACTTACTCCCTCTGTCACCAATACTTGTTTCATAACCTTCTTTCATTTCTGATATAAATTCATGCGCATTGGCAATTTTTGCTGCTTCTATTACCTTTTCCATGCTACAGTTTTCAAGGCCAAATGCAATATTGTTGTAAATCGTATCATTAAATAAAATAGACTCTTGTGTTACAATACCCATCAATGCCCTGACATCAAAAATATTTGCGTCTTTTATTGAAATGCCATCAATGGTAATTTCTCCTTCCGATGGATCATAAAATCGAGGCAGCATATCGGCCATCGTAGTTTTTCCTGAGCCTGATTGCCCAACTAATGCAATAGTTTTACCTTTTTCAATCTTAATATTAATGTTATTTAAAACCCAGCCAGCTTCATTTTCGCGATAAGCAAAAGATACATTTTTATAAACAATTTCTTTTTCAAAACTGCTAATCTTTTTAGGATTTATTGGGTCCTTAATAGTAACTTCTGCATTCAATATTTTATTTACTCTGTCGGCAGATGCTAATCCTTTTTGAATATTATAATATGCAGTAGTAAAGGATTTTGCTGGTGCTATTAATTGCGAAAAAAGGGCTAAATAGGTAATAAAAACTGCGCCCATCATTTCAGGATGATCTCCTAGCACCATTTTACCACCTACATACAAAATGATAACAAATACAGTAATACCCATAAATTCACTTAAGGGTGAAGAAAGATCAATGCGCCGATAAACTTTTACCATTAGGCTGGTATAATCATTATTTACTTTATAAAACTTTTGCTTTATACTGTTTTCAGCATTAAAAGCCTTTATAATACGCAAACCACCCAATGTCTCGTCCATAATCGACATTAAAATCCCTGTTCTATCTTTTTCCTGAGAAGAAGTTCGCCTTAGCGATTTCCCAATTTGCCCAATTACAATACCAGAAATAGGAAGTAAAATAAGGGCCATGAGAGTTAATTCCCAGCTTAATAAAAACATAAATACCAATGAAATAATAATAGTAACGGGTTCCCTAAAAATCATTTCTAAAGAACTCATAATACTCCACTCTATTTCACGAACATCTGCCGTCATGCGCGACATTATATCGCCTTTTCGCTCATCCGAATAATAACTTAATGGCAATACAAGTATTTTTTTAAACAAATTATTACGCAAATCTTTTACCACACCATTTCTTATGGGCGCTATAAAAAACATTCCGAGATATCGAAATAAGTTTTTAAAAAAAATTGTAATAATAATAAAGATGCAAATACCTACCAAAGTATGAATTTGACTATGAACTTTTATATCGGATGCTAAAATATAATTTACATTATCTATTATTGATGAAGAGGAAAGCTCAAGCTCGGGTTTGCCAGCTTTTAATATAGCATCCATTTTTTTACTATCATCAGAAAACAATACTTGCAAAAAAGGAAATAACATGGCTATTGAAAACAAAGAAAAACCCGCTGACAGGATATTAAAAACAATATTAAAAACTGCATAGTGCCAGTACCCTTTTATATATTGGAGCACTCCAAAAATATTTTTCATTTGGCAAATATAGGATTTACGGTTCAGTAAATTTAGGGCTACAATTATAATTTTGGTGGCTAATAAAAAATTAAATGCTAATTATTATTGTAATCTTCTGTAAAACAATATTTTAATGACTTATTATTAAAAAAAAACCATTTTTTTTAATAAATATTGTAGAATAAAATCCAATTTTCTTCGTTTAGGTAAAATCCTTACATTCGTAAACTATTTTTGATGTTATTTTTTAATAATTAAATTTCTAAGGATAAGTATTTAATTGTAAAAAAACTTCACTAGCTTATAAAATATACCAATTGTTATTTATTTATAAAATTTTATGTTAACAGGGATTTTTCAATTTATTAGGAGTAAAACATTTTTGAAACATTTGTTCCTTTATTTTATTTCTATAGGATTGTTAATTTGGATAATCTTTACTGCACTAGGTGCATACACTATTCATGATGGAATAATAAAAGTGCCTAATTTCAAAGGCGTTAAATTAAATGAATTAGATAATTTTATCGCAGATAAAAAAGTTCGCTATTTGTTAATTGATTCTGTTTATGATGCTAAAGCGGCAAAAGGGACTGTAATAAAGCAAGAACCAGAACCTGATTCTGAAGTAAAAGAAGGCCGTATTGTGTATTTGTATATCACGTCCGTATTACCTCCTTTTATTCAAATGCCAAAATTAATTGACCGCTCTATGAGGCAAGCTACCACAATGATTTCTACTTATGGATTAAAATTGGGTAAAATTCAATATGTCAGCGATGAATGCGCCAACTGTGTTTTGGATCAATTGATTAAAGGAGAAAAAATTCTGCCTGGTACAAAAATACCAAAAGGAAGTGTCATTAATCTTATTGTTGGAAAAGGACTTGGTGATGATGTAATAAAAATCCCTTGTCTATTTGGCTTAACACGCAAAGTTGCATTGGAACATTTAGCTGAAGCCCTTTTATCAATAGGTACTGTTAAATTCGATGAACCAAAAGATTCTCTATCAGCAAAGGTTTATAGACAATCGCCATCCTGTAACAAACAGGCTAGCATTATTTTGGGAGGAACTGTTGATTTATTTCTTTCATCGGATATTAATAAGTTAAAGAAAATGGCAGACACCTCATACAATAATCAACAAATAAATGAAGAAGATTTTGACAACTAATATGCTAAGCCTCCTCTTCCTTCGCCTGTTTTTTTTCTATATTAAAATCTGGAAACTAATATTTTCCTATATTAAATACTTTTATAAATTACCCGTAGCTAATACCATTGAAGTTTTATTTAAAAAAAAATCAATTGGATTATGTACCTCATTATTAATTATTACTGCTTCAATTTATTCTCAGGGATTAGTAGAAAATGATTTAACAACTAACCAGATTCTTGTTAAAAATTGGAATCAAAATAAATTGATGTCTGATATAAGAATGACTTCAACCATGGATACTATTAATTTAGATACCATTAAAGGTTTTTTGGATGATTTCTCATACAATAGCACTTACCCAGATACTTCACTTTGGGTTGACAATCAGGTTTTTGTAAATCGTTCCTATGCAAAATCTCCCAAAACAATTGGAACAGCCACTTTTGATGGCTTAAATGCCAATGGTTATCCTTATGATTTTTTTGTTTCTCCTACTTCATCTAATTCTGCTGATTCATTAACATCAAAGCCCATTAATTTATTGAATTATTTAAATAATGGAACCCCTGTTAATTACCAAATAAGTGATTCTATCTATTTTAGTTTTTATTTTCAAGCGCAAGGTCATGGCAATGCACCAGATTTAAATGATTCATTAGTGCTAGAATTTAAAATACCTGAAATTTCTACTTGGAAACATATTTGGTCAGTTAAAGGGCAAAGCCTTGCCTCAAATGATAGTAGCTGGCAAATAGTGATGGTTCCAATAAAAGACATTCAACTCTTGAAAAAAGGATTTCAATTTAGATTTAGAAACTATGCTACCATTAGTGGAAATCTGGACCATTGGAATATAGATTATGTTTATCTGAATAAATATAGGACAATGGCAGATACAATTTTTGAAGACCTTTCATTCGTTTATAATTCATCGAGTTTACTAAATACTTATACTCAAATGCCTTGGAAACATTATAACTCAGGATTTATGAAAACTGCGTTGCACAATTTATTAAGAAATAATTATTCCTTACAGAAAAATGTAAATTTTTCTTACAAAGTTTACGATCAATTAGGAACAACTTTAACATCCTCATTAGTATCAAGCGACAATGTATTTCCTTTTTCACAAATAGGATATTATGATTATATTAGTAATCCACTGCCTATTTTGCCTCTATTAACCGACACTTCTAGTTTTACTTTT
>CAMBDK010000042.1 GCA_945865315.1 Chitinophaga pinensis
ATGGAACTTCCGTACAATTCAATAACCCGCCAAATATTAATTATACCTATCAATGGTATTTTGGAGATGGTTCTGTTTCTTCAAATCAAAATCCAACCCATGTTTACTCTTTTAACGGGCAATTTCCGGTTACTTTAGTTGTTACCAGCAATGATTGTGGCAGTGATACAGCAGTTCAGGTAATTACGGTTAATAATGTTGGGATTATAGAGCCCAGTATTGCGGCACTGGGTTATTCCATCTATCCAAATCCATTTTCCGAATCAACAACTATAAGTTATTTTGTTCCTGAAAAATCAGATGTCACATTTGAGTTGTACAATGCTATAGGCGAAAAAATCTACTCAATTCCAAAAGGTGTTAAGGATATTGGACATTATGAATTTAATTTTGACACCAAAGAGATTGCCTTACAAACAGGTGTTTATAGTATGCATTTAAAAACAAAAAACCGAGCAGCCGTAATTCGTTTGGTTCAGTTAACAAAATAAAATGTAAGACAAAAAATCAATTGTCAAATCTTAAAAAAGTGAAACATTTCAGTAATTAGTATCAGAAATAAATTTGGTCCTTTTTAAACGGAATAATTTAAACTATCATCAGCATATACTAAACCTCTAACAAGTCAATCAACATATTATTATATTTTCAGGTGTAATGGACAAAAGTAATGGTATTTTTTAGATGTTTTGTTCAAGTGGACAAAAGTAATGGTGTTTATTTTCTGTAAAAGTTCCTTCATAAAAAAACCTTCCTCATCTTTGCATTTTCAAGTAAAACGGAAGTAGGCTCTGCTGGAGAGCAACCTGCCAGGGATATCCTTGATGTTGTCGAAATAAAATATAAAATGGCTATTACTTTTCTAGGTAATAGCTATTTTATTTTGATAACCCTATGCCTTTAAAAACTCATCTATGAACTTCTTTTTTCTTGCTATTGACAATCCATTATGGCATCTTAATTTATTTTTTAAATCAGCAAATTGTCCATCAATTGCGTTGGTGGTATTAGGTATTTTCATCTCCATATTATCGTACCAAGTAAACAACCAAGGCAGGTTTGTTTTTAAGCTTCTATAAGCACTTCTCAGCCTTTTATGAACATATCTGCTTTTGCCCTTTGTGTTTATTTTTCTTTCGTTTAAAAAATCACTCCATTTGTTATGCCATGTATTTAAACCTCCTTCAAAACTTTCCTTGTCTGTTTGTTTTAGCATTAATGAAAGTTCCCATAACTCTTTGCTGGCATGCATTTTGGGCTTCTTAGTCAGGTATCTTCTTATAATAGCAACTTGATGAAAATTGCACATTTGTATAGGGATGCCTTCAAACAATTGGAATAATCCTTTGCGACCATCGCAAATAATAGCTTGTATTTTTATGCCTCTTCTACTTATTTCTTCTACCCCTGATAAGTATAAAATATTCGTTTCTTGCTTCACATACTGCTTGTATAAAATTTGCCCGCTTATACTGTCTTTAAAGACCATCGCGCCAAATTTTCTTCCAAAATAGGTGGTGTCCATTAACACATTTACAACACTTGGAAATGTAGTTTGCCGTTGAGATTGAACAGAATCTATTTTTCGCTGAATAGTTTTTGTGGAGCAGTTATATTTTGTAGCAAGTTGCTGATACGTTTGTTTGCCTTGGGTATACTCTTGCCAAATAATTTGAACATCAACTTCATGATTTCTAACTAAAAATTGTTTGCCACAAGAAGCACATTTATAGCGTTGGACTCCCTTAACAAAGCCAAATTTTAAGGTGATTTTTGAATTGCAATAAAAGCAGTTTTTTTCATTTTTATAAAATTTGCAGCAAATATAAGTATGTCAAGGAGTTTGAACGATTTTACCATTACTTTTGTCCATTAACCCTATTTTCACCATGTAATTTCACTTTGGTTTTAAAGCAAAAAAAACGGCGTCGAATATAGTTCAACACCGCTGTTTTTTTATAAAAACAATTTTTTTCTTACTCTTTCATTTCAAAACTTTCCAAAAACTTAGTGGTATAATTACCGTTAATAAAATTTTCGTCTTTCATTAATTTCAAATGAAAAGGAATAGTAGTTTTTATTCCTTCAATTACATATTCACTTAAAGCGCGGTGCATTTTAGCTATTGCCTCTTCACGTGTTTGCGCAACAGTTATAAGCTTGGCAACCATGCTGTCGTAATTTGGAGGAATGGTGTATCCAGCATAAATGTGTGAATCTACACGCACACCATGCCCACCTGGGGTATGCAAATTTATAATTTTACCTGGTGAAGGACGGAAATTATGAATAGGATCCTCTGCATTTATTCTACATTCTATGGCATGTAATTGCGGGAAATAATTTTTCCCTGAAATAGGAACACCTGCAGCAACTAATATTTGTTCCCGTATCAAGTCATAATTTATTACCTCTTCAGTAATAGGATGCTCCACTTGAATACGAGTATTCATTTCCATAAAATAAAACTTACGGTGTTTATCCACCAAAAATTCCACAGTGCCTACACCTTCATATTTTACTGCTATTGCAGCTTTTATTGCCGCCGCCCCCATAGCATCACGTAATTTATCCGTCATGAAAGGGGAGGGGGTTTCCTCCACTAATTTTTGATGGCGTCGTTGAATAGAGCAATCTCTTTCCGATAAGTGACAAGCTTTTCCATACTGATCCCCAACAATTTGAATTTCGATATGACGGGGCTCTTCAATGTATTTTTCCATATACATCGCACCGTTTCCAAAGGCAGATTCAGCTTCTATAAATGCCGAATCGTATAAGGCGTCCATATCTTCCTCCTTCCACACAATTCGCATGCCCTTACCACCACCTCCAGCAGTAGCTTTTATTATTACAGGATAACCAACAGAAGGAGCTAATTCTTTAGCCTGTTGCGCACTTTCCAATAATCCTTCAGAGCCTGGAACACAAGGTACACCTGCTGCTAACATTGTAGACTTAGCAGAGGCTTTGTCGCCCATGGAATTAATCATTTCTGGCGAAGCGCCTATAAATTTGATATTATGCTCCTGACATATTTTTGAAAATTTTGCATTCTCCGACAAAAAACCATAACCAGGATGTATTGCATCAGCATCTGTTATTTCTGCTGCTGAAATAATGCTAGGAATATTTAAGTAAGAATCTTTACTTGGAGGAGGCCCAATACAAACGGCTTCATCAGCAAATTTAACATGCAATGAATCTTTATCGGCAGTAGAATAAACTGCTACCGTTTTTATTCCCATTTCTTTACAGGTGCGAATAACACGTAACGCAATTTCTCCCCTATTTGCTATTAATATTTTTTTGAACATTTTTTAAATTTTTGTGGATTGGTGTTTTGACAATTTGATACTCGACTTAATGTATTTATAACATTAGTAAATTAACCTATTTTCAAATTAACTGGGATCCACTAAAAATAAAGCTTGATCGTACTCAACCGGGGAAGCATCGTTTACCAATACTTTTACTATTTTACCTTTTATTTCTGATTCTATTTCATTAAATAGTTTCATTGCCTCAATGATACAGGTAACTTTCCCTGGAATAATATCATCTCCTACATTTACAAAAAGAGGTTTGTCGGGGGAGGAAGAACGATAAAAAGTTCCTACCATAGGTGCTTTAACGGTGATGTAGTTTGCATTATTATCCTCCGCATTCACTTTTACTTCAGGCGTTTTTACCTCAGGAGATTTAAAAACCTCCTGTGTTTGCAATGCTTGAACTGGCAATACTTGTGGAGAGGAAGATTGAACGTAAATTTGTTCTCTGTTTTTACTGGCTGGTGTTCTTATAATAATTTTTACATCTTTAGTTTCTAATTCCACTTCGCTTACGCCAGATTTAGCTACAAATTTTATTAAATCTTGAATTTCGTTTAATTTCATCTTTTTATACTGTTAAATTGTTATACTGTTAAATTGCTAGCATTGTTATATTGCCTGCTACCATTACCAAAATTATTTATTAACTCATAACTATCAACTCATAATTCTTAACTATTATAAGCCCATTTTAAATAAATTGCTCCCCAAGTAAAGCCCGCACCAAAAGTGGATAAAATTAATTTATCTCCTTTTTTTAATTTTTTCTCATAATCCCATAAACAAAGAGGAAGGGTTGCAGCAGTTGTATTTCCATATTTTTGTATGTTCAACATCACTTTATCAGCATCCAGCCCCATGCGCTCTGCAGTAGCATCAATAATACGTTTGTTTGCTTGGTGTGGCACTAGCCATGCAATATCCTCCGAGGATAAATTGTTTTTCTCCATAATTTCTGCCGATACCTCAGCCATGCCAACTACAGCTTTTTTAAAAACGGGCTGACCGTCCTGAAATACAAAATGTTCTTTTGCATCAACAGTTTGATAGGAAGCCGGTTTTACAGACCCCCCTGCTTTTTGATGCAAGTACTGGCGGCCCGATCCATCCACTTTCAAAATAGAATCTACAATACCTAGTCCTTCATTGTTGGGCTCCAGCAATACAGCCGCCGCTCCATCACCAAAAATAATACATGTAGAGCGTTCGGTATAATCTAAGATGGCCGACATTTTATCAGCGCCTACAACAATAACTTTTTTATGTTTTCCTGATTCAATAAATTGCGCGCCTGTGGAAAGGGCAAACAAAAAGCCGGAGCAAGCCCCTGCTAGATCAAAGCCCCATGCATTAGTGGCACCTATTTTATCACATACTACATTAGAGGTGGAAGGAAATACAAAATCAGGGGTTACAGTAGCAACAATGATAAGGTCAATATCAAGGGCACTTATTCCTCGTTTTTTTAATAAAAGTTCTATTGCCGGCACGCACATATCCGATGTCCCCAATCCTTCGCCTTTTAATATCCTACGCTCTTTTATTCCTGTTCTAGATTCTATCCATTCGGAAGTAGTAGAAACAAAAGTTTCTAATATTTCATTTGTAAGCACATAGTCTGGAACATATCCAGCAACAGCAGTTATAGCAGCAGTTGTTTTCGTCATTATTGAAATGCTAGTTTTATTTTATTGGAAAGATTTGCATCCACGATATCTTTAGTAAGTAAAAGCATGTTTTTCACTGCCTTTTCATTTGAAATTCCATGACCGATCATCACTGTAGCGTTAATTCCTAAAATAGGGGTACCCCCGTAATTTTCATAGTTAAACCGGTCGAAATAAGCATCACTTAAGCCTCTTTTTTTAACAATTGTATAAAGTGCCTCAGCTTGTTTTAATACAACATTTCCTGTAAACCCATCACAAACAATTACATCAGCTAAATCATTAAATATATCGCGTCCTTCAACATTACCAATAAAGTTGAAGTCTTTGGTGTCTTTCATTAAATTATGAGTTGCCTGTGAAACTAAATTTCCTTTTTCGGGTTCTTCACCAATATTTAACAAACCTATTTTTGGATTTTTTATTCCATAAACATGTTCAGTAAAGAGCGATCCGATAATTGCAAATTGATATAAAACATCGGGTTTGCAATCCGCGTTAATACCAACATCGAGAATTAATCCTGTTCCACCATTTTCTTTTGGTAATAAGGAGGTGATGCAAGGGCGAATAACACCGGGAATAGTTTTTACACTAAACATGGAACCTACCAGCATGGCTCCAGTATTGCCATTACTAGCAAAAGCATCTATTTTACCTTCTTTTAAAAGTTGAAACCCAATACTAATACTAGAATTAGGTTTCTGTGTAAATGCTTTTGTAGGGTGTTCGCCCATACTAATAACTTCACTGGCATGAACAATATCAAAATTGTTTGGATCGGCTTCCTTTTTGGCAAGGCAATGTAAAATTTGCTCACTATCCCCTATTAATACTAAGCGAACAGTTTTAGGCAACTCATTATAAGCTAAGATTGCTCCAGACACAGTTGCATCCGGTGCATAATCACCGCCCATAATATCAATACCAATTTTCATATTTACTAAGAATTACGAATTTTACTTCCTACTAACAATAAATTTTGAGCAATAACATGCTTAAACACAATTTTTTTTGTGAAAACGTATTATTGGTTTTGTATTTTTTTAAGCAGAAACTTTTTTCTCAATTGCAAGTTTACCTTTATAGTAACCGCAACCTCCGCAAACACGATGATATAATGTAGGAGCTCCGCAATTGGAACAGGTTGAAATTGTAGAAGCTATGGCTTTGTCGTGACCTCTACGGCTGTCTCTTCTTGATCTCGATAATTTTCGCTTTGGATGTGGCATTTTTTATTAATTTAGAATTGTTGTTTTAATATTTACTTTACTTTACTTTACTTTACTATTTTCACTTAACTGTCAACTCGTTTTTTTTATGGTAATTTAGTGTCAAAAAAACGGGTTTTAATTTTTTTCTTAATTTAAATTTATATTTTTTAGTTCGTCCCAACGAGGGTCTTGCATCTCTTCTTTTTCTTCCTCAGTTAAAAAGTCGCTTAATTTTTCCAACATTTCTTTATCGCAAGTTGAATTTCCTTCTGCATTATCGGGGTGTGCACGTTTAATGGGCATGGAAAGGGAAATGTACTCATATAAATATTGTGATAAGTCTAATTCATGTTCATTGGCTGAAAGGGTAATAATATCATCCTCCTCATTTCCTGCATCACGCCCCCCAACTTTCACTATTAATTTATAACTTCCTTCTAATGGTAAATCGTATTCGGCAGTGCACCTGTCGCAATCTATGTTTACAGTGCCGCTTATTTCAAAATTTAAAACCATCATGGTTGATTGCTTTAATAACAATAATTTTACTTGTAAATTACATTGTTTAATCTCAGAATAATCAATGTCCTCAAAGAACTTATCATTGATACTGAATTCGAATAAATGTTCTCCAATGTTTAAACCTACAAACTGAATTATGTAATCTTTTGGCTTTTGCACTTTTATCTCCATTTTAAATTAAGGAGGACAAAGTTAGAAAATTCTGCTTTATTACAAAAAAAAATGTTGTTTTTAAAGTTTTGCTAATATTAATTATTTGATTTTCATTGTTTTACAATAATATTTTTATGAGCTAAGAGAGTTATTTTATGGATATTTCAACTTTTTGGGAATAGAAAAGTAAAAACGGTGGTGTTTTAAGCCTGTGAGAGTTTAGTTAACTCCGTTAGGTATTGTATCGGCTATTTCTGATTAGCCAGTTCATTTATTGCTAACCAAGCCATTAGCCCAGAGGATATTTCTAAAGCTCTTTCATCAATGTCAAATTTAGAGGTATGTACACCAGATGTAATTCCATTTGCTGCATTTCCTGTGCCTAATCGATAGAAGCATGCAGGGATTTTTTGTGAATAAAAGGCGAAATCTTCAGCCGTCATGCGCATAGGTAAATCTTCAACATTTTCTTTTCCTAAATATCTTTCTGCTGCGGCTCTTGCTCGGGCAGTTGTATCTATGTCATTCACTAAAAATGGGTAGCCGCGTTCTATCCTAATATTACAGGAGCCTCCCATTTTTATTGCGATATCTTCGGCTATTTTTTTAATTTTTATATGGGCCTTTGTTCTCCAATTTTCATCCATTGTTCGAAATGTACCTTCTATTGTTACCTCCTTGGGAATTACATTGGTTGCTCCTTTGCCCTCAATTTTACCGAAAGCCAATACCGTTGGTGGTAATGCCCTTTTACTTTCTTTATCATCGGATTTGAAATGCTCTGTCGAATTAAATGGAGATTCAACTTTAGTGGGCATAAATTTTTTGTGTAGTTCCAATAAAATTTGTGAGGCAATTAATAAAGGGTTATTATAGTCGGATGGCATAGCAGCGTGCCCTCCTTTGCCATAAATAGTCATGTAAATTTCATCGGTGCTTGCCATGTACATACCACTGCGGAAGCCTACTTTTCCAACTTCCATGCTTGGGAAAACATGTTGTCCAAAAATGCTATTAGGGGAAGGGTTTTCAAGTACCCCTTCTTTAATCATCAAGGAGGCACCTCCTGGTAATTTCTCTTCGCCTGGCTGAAAAATCAATTTTATTATGCCTTCGAACTCATTTTTTAATTCGTTTAATATTTTTGCGGTAGAAATCAGGGATGCACTATGTACATCGTGGCCACAGGCATGCATTATACCATCGTTTTTCGATTTATAAATTACATTGTTCTCTTCCGTAATTGGCAGGGCATCCATATCGGCGCGCAAGGCAACACACATAATCTTTTTATTTTTAACGACTTCTTCCTGCTGTTGTAAAATTAAATTGCTGTCCACTACAGGCTCTTTTGAAGATTTATTTTTAGTTCCTTCGATAATTGCAATAATTCCTGTTTTTACAATCCCCTGTTCAAACGGTATATTATAGGCTTTCAATTTAGATGAAATATAATCAGATGTAGTATACTCAACAAAAGATAATTCGGGGTAAGTGTGCAAGTATCTTCTGTTTTCGATGGTTTCAGCAAGATATTTTTTAGCAAGTAATTGGATTTCTGATTTTAGTTTCATCATAAAAACTAAGGCTTTCATTTTTATCGAATTATAAAACCTTATAATTCGTAGGATTTAATTTTATTTCCAAAAAATCATTTTAATTGAAAGAATAAGCATAAAAATGCCAAATGTTTTTTTTAATACATTTTGGTCAATAGAAATAGCAATTTTAGATCCTATGAAACCACCAATTATAAACGTGAGCGCAATAATGAAGGAGGATTTTACATCTACATAACCAGCATTATAGTAATTGTAAACTGCTAAAAACCCTACCGGCAATAACAAAACAGTAAGAGACGTTCCTTGTGCTTCATGCTGGCTCATGCTGAGGAAATAAACCAAAGCAGGAACGATAATAATACCTCCGCCAACACCAACCATACCGCTGAGTATGCCAGCCATTAATCCGATACATAATAAAATAACAATTGTTGTCATGTTTAATTGTTTATTAATCCCCTCTGTCAATACTCTTTCTTTAGGTAAAGCGGATGGCGTGCTAGGGGCTTCGTTTTTTTTATTTTTTTTGTTAGGTTCCAAAATATTGTAATTAATATTTATTCATATATCACCAAATTGAAAAGGGAAGTTTTCGAAATAAATGAAATCATCTGTTGTTATTAATATATCTGTTTTGTCGAAATTATTTTGAAAACTTTACAAAGCTAAATTAGAAAATTAAATTTCATTTAAAATTTCAAATTAATCAATTAATATTTTAACATGAATAATAATTGATTTCTCAATTTAAAAGTCCAGACTCAATGATAAGTATGTAATTGGTATTAAAACGATACCATCCTGAACACCCCATGCCCTATCAATGCGAATAAAATATCCAAAAATACGACTTCTTAGTCCCCAGCCATAACCACCAACTATTGGGTTGTGTTGGGTATTTAAAGTAATTATTAATGGGGTTTGTGCGGAGCCAATAATTGCTGTATTCAAGGAGTTCTCTTCAGAATAAGGAGTAGGGCCTGTCCATGCAGTTCCTAAATCTCCAAAGAGAATAAATTGGAAATTTTGTGCAAAATCTGACCTGATAGGTCGTTTAGAAAAATATTTAAAAATGGGGAATCGCATTTCGCTATTAATTACGGCAAAACTATTTCCATTACGAGTATTCTGAAAAAAACCGCGCATATTAGTTGCTAATGTTTGATAAGCATAATTTTGATTGGTTGCTATGTTGGTAGTGGTATTAAACTTTGGCCCAAACCAATTATCAACCCCTCCCATATAATAAATTAATTTTTGGTTTCCGAACGATGAACTTGCCGCAATTCTGTTGGCCCATATTAAATCGCGGTGAATTTTCAGGTAGTGCCGCATGTCCATGCCAAAAACAAAAAAATCGGTTTTGCTTTTGTCTATCTGGCGATAATATTCTCCAAAAATTTTGGCACGACCACCATTATAAAGATTCAAGCCTTTATTAATTGTATTATCAAAAATATACTCCACTTTAGTGAAAATCCAATTTTCCTGAGTATTTATTTTAGGTAAAGTATTGTCATTTGTAGCCAGGTAAACTCTTCTGTCATTTCTGAAACTAATGGATCCTCTTATGCTTTCAACTTCATTAAATGGGTGTTTTAAAGTGTACTTTGCATCGTGCGTATAAATTTTAACGATAGAATTATTATCGGCCAAATTAAGTAGGCCTTGGCGATGAAGAGTTATTTGTTTGTCAAGGTTTTTTATACGATTTTCATAGCTAAGGAAATATTCATTGTTATTTAAATCAAAAGAAAGTCGCATCCCTCCAGTTATGCGATAATCTTCAAATAAATCACTCATGCCAATTTTAAAAAAAGTGTTAAGGCCTGGGTTTAAATAAATGGGGCTTCCTCCTCCTGTAAATTTCTGGTAGGATCCATTTAAAAAGGAGTTGTCTAGCTGAGAAACCACGTAATCAATAGAATAATTGGTATTGTAATTTCTTTGTTTAGCTAGCGAAAACTCCACCTCCATTTGATTTTTTAATAATGAAGAGTCTTTATTATTTGAGTTTTGTATTCGTTTTTCAGATTTTTTCTCCGATAATTTTGGTTCATTTTCAAATGCATAATTATTGATATCAATTTCAGAGGAATCTTTTTTTATTGCAGCAGGCAAGTTTTTAATAACTCTTATATTTTTAACTTGAGGTGTTTCGTTATATAAACTGTTTTTTGCAGCAGCTTCTAATTGCTCTTTTTTCTCTAAATTATTTTTGTAATTGCGGTACGACGTGTTTTTTAAGTCGGTTGCGTTAAGTGAATCCGAAGCTACTAAATCCTTGATATACATTTTGTATTTACCGTTCTCAAAAATGATTTCACTAATTTTTTTTGCTTTCACATTTATGTCCTGCTCCAAAATACCTCTTGAATAGTTAGTGATAGGAAAGGAGGTGATAACGTTACGGTAATGAGCAGCGGTATCCACAAAAGCTAAGGCGCTATCGAAGCGGGCAATAAATCTGTTGGTAACCCCATTTAAATCACTCAGGTAAGAAATATGAACGCTGTCATAATCGGTAGGATAGGATTCATCAATTGCAGGGGTATTGGTAACACGTTTTAAAATTTTCGATTTAGTGATATTGTTAAAAACGAACAAATCTTTTTTTAATTGCGCTTCTTGATACTTTCGTTTAGGGTCATTAAAAAGGCTGTCGTTGGGGCGATTAGATGCAAAGGCAATCTCTTTTGAGTTATGTATAAAACGAGGTGTTAAATCATCATAAATGTCTTTTGTTATTTGATCGTAAGCACTGGAAGCCGCGGTAAACACGTAGATATCAGTTTGCCCTTTTTGCACGGCCGACATAACAAATTTATTGCCAGCATCATTATAAGAATAGTCCAATATTTTTTCAAATCCTGTGATGTTTCTTTCGGTTTTTTCATTGCTTGCTACATCATAAGTTGTCATCACCAAATAACCCTTGCGCTCAACTATAAATGAAAAAAGTTTCCCGCTGGGATGCCATGCTAATAAAGGGTAAGAGCAATCATTTATCCGTTCTATTTTTCGGCCTGATTTTATGATGCGCTTAATTTTATTTTTTTGCAAATCCAATAACCAGATTTTATATTGGCCCAATTCATTGGTTGAAAAAAGAATATTATTTCTATCCGGACTAATCTTTAGCTGGCCGTAAATTCTTGCTGCTTTAGGCTTAGCTAAAATAGGTGATGGCGCAGAGGGGTTAACGCTTGTATTCTTGTTAATGTCATCTGCGGGATTTGGAATAAGGTCATTTGCTATATCATTATCAGTATATTTTTTTGTGAAGGAATCAAAACACTCGTCCCATAAATTTGCGATAGAAATTCCCAAAACAAATAATGCCGAGTTATCAATATTTCGACTTACTTTGGTCATGTACAAAATATTTGAAATAACTGCTTCGCCATAATTTTCGGCAACATGTTTCCAAAAAGCATGACCAGCGTAAACCTCATCTTTCCCCTCCAATCGGTTGATGTTTTTATACTTTGAGGTTAAAACGCCATCCTTAACAATGTTATCAATTTCAGAATTCCAATCATAAGCAACATAAGAAATCAAGCCTTTTAGATACCAGTTAGGCAGATTCAGTAGCGTATTATTTTTAAGCAATTCACGTAAATTTCCGCCATACATTATTTGATCGACAAGAACTTGAGCAACCCCTTTGCGTATTTGAGCATCTAGTTTTGTATGGTCACCCTCGTAATACAAAATAATTTTAGTGCCTACAATATTGGTAACACCTCCTGTGTTATATTGCTCATAGGCTGATAATCCAATATTGCTTTGTATAAAATCAGAATGTTTGTTGAAAATTATGAATTGAAAGCGATTGTCGATAGAATAATCAAAAAGCTTTTCGATAGAGGCAATTTGTTTTTTAGCAGATTTCGAAACATAATTCGCCAGGTCTTTTCCTTCTTCATAAAAAAAAACGTCGTAACGATCATAGCTATAATAGGTCCAAAAGAAATCTTCATATTTTACTCTGTTTTTCCCGAAATCCATTTGGGAGCCAGTATAAAATTGAGCATTAATTATTGTACAATAATTAAAAAAAAACAGAAGAATTAAAAAACGAATTATATACTTTTTATTTGAAAATAAGGATGCAGTAACCACAATTTTTTCTATTTAAAATGCTAAAGTACTAATTATTGATAATAATTACAAGCTATTTAATCACCTATTTTATTAAATTTGTATTCTAGAAACTGTAGAGACCAAAAATTACAGTGCTTTATTGTAAAAACCTATCTAAATGAAAAAATCTATTATTCATCTGTTCATTATATTAAGTTATTTATCTTTAACGGGAACTGTTCATGCACAAAGTAAAAATAATTCACAAGATTCCCATACCTTAAATACAGGGAAAAAGATGGAAGATGTGGTATATCTGAAAAATGGAGCCATAGTTAGAGGTATAATAATTGAGCAGGTTCCAAATAAAACACTGGAGATAAAATCCAACGATAACAATTATTTTATTTTTAATATGGACGAAGTAAGGAAAATTGCGAAAGAAAATATTGTTACCGAACTTAGTGATTATAAAAAGAAAGGCTATGTTGTTATTACCGAATTAGGTTTTGGCTTTGGAATAAATACAATTGATACTTACAAAGGTTCATTTAAAATTGAAGGTCAAGATCCAATAATAGGATTGAGAGTAATAAATGGATATCAATTAAATGAATATTTTTCATTTGGGTTAGGCGCGGGTTTTGAGGCTTTCCTGGATGGAGATAATAAGGGTGCTCTCATTCCACTTTCGATCGACTCCCGAATAAATTTTATAAAAAACAAATTTACTCCTACATTTAATTTAAATGTAGGCTATGCCATAGGAGTTCAAAATTCGAGCGGATTGACTGCTAATCCTTCTGTAGGTATAAAGTTGTATCTAACAAAAAAGATAGGATTGTTATTTAATTTAGGTTATAAAGTGCAACAACAAAATATAAAACGCCCCGATCAATACGGTGTTGAAATACCTAGAATTGTAAATTATCAGTTTTTATCTATGAGTACAGGTCTCTTTTTTTAATGTAGTTAAGTTAAAATATTAGCATGGTTTAAAATATTGTTGTATCTCAATCGCACCAAGCCTTGTATTCTGTTTTATTTATTTTTTAATTTCCAAATAAAATAAACGTATCCTTATTTTATAATTTGCAGCATTAATTATGATAAACATAAAATCCTTTGTTTTTGGTCCATTTCAAGAAAACACCTACCTTCTTTTTGATGAGACAAATGAGTGCATTATTATTGATCCGGGATGTTATGATAGGCCCGAGCAATTGCTGCTGGAAAATTTTATTAAAGAAAAGCAATTAAAACCAGTGAAATTAATTAATACCCATTGTCATCTTGACCACGTATTTGGTAATGGTTTTGTGGCCGATACTTATAAGTTAAAGCTTGAAATAAACAAGTTAGACTTACCTGTGCTAGACGCCTATTTAACGAGCGCAAATTTATATGGTTTAAATGCAAGCCCTTCACCGCAGCCATCTGTTTATATTGACGAAGGCGACATTATTAAATTTGGTAATTCAATGCTGGAAATTCTCTTTACGCCAGGACATTCTCCTGGTAGCATAACTTTATATAACCGCGAACAAAAAATAATGATAGTTGGTGATGTTTTGTTTTATGGTAGTATTGGACGCAGCGATTTACCTGGCGGTAATTCGGAAATACTTATCCATAGTATTAAAAATAAATTATTACCCTTGGGAGACAATTATACTGTTTACAATGGGCATGGTCCATCTACAAATATTGGTTTCGAAAGAATAAACAATCCATTTCTGATTTAAGGGATTCAAGCATAACATTGCTAGATTCAATAAATAGATAGCTTACAAGGAGAAGAAGTCTTTTTTAGTGTTAAGCTACCGCTAGATTTATTTTATTGAGATCAAGCACTAATGTTTTAAATGCTTGTATTTTGTTAGTTTAAAATTGATAGAAAACCATACTCAAAATTTCAGATAATAATTCTATTTATTTATTTTTTTAATTTTAAAAGTATAATCTAGAAAAAAAGCATCATTAGGGTCTTTCTATAATGTCTGATTTACTCATAAATATATTTTTTTAAAAGGTATTCCGGAGTTCGTTTCACTCGGTTCTTAGTCATTCTTGCTTTAAAAACCAGTCATTTATCAATATAAACTCCTGATTTATAAAACTACGAAAGCCTCGAGCGCATAAATTATAGCTCATACTCTGGACTATATGGACAGGCTCTAATTGTTTTCTTATTATTCTTATTATTCTTATTATTATCAATACTTATTAGCTACTATTGTTTTATAATAATAATTAATATATCTTTGAAAAAGAGAAACTAGTAACAATCATTTTTAAAAGTAAGTATTTTAAAGATAAATTTATTGATTTGTTCAACATAGACCCTCCATTCAATTCTAAAAGGTAACAGATAATGGACAAGAAAAATTAGAACTATGGGAAACAGAACAGGAACAATAGCATTAAGCACCATAGCAAGTTATGGGTTTTTTAAATTACCAGAAGCAGAAATTGACCCTTATACAAGAGCCATAATAGGGTATACAGGTGGCTTGGCACTGCTTACCAATAAAGACCCAATGTCTAGAATATTAGGTGCTGGATTGTTAATTGGAGCTACTGCAATGGCTGTAAAGGAGTTATTATATAAATCGGGTGCTAAAATAATCAATAATGACTATGCGAAATCAATTTATGTTATTAGAGAAAATTCAATTGTTGAAGAATTGCCTCCCAATTCAATTCCTGATTATGGAATAGAGGGTTTAACGATTAAAGGAATGAACGGGGTATTTAAGGCACATAATGGAGTTTACCTAAAGATACTTTCAGATGGTACTATTAAACCTAAATGGGGAATGGGTATTATTGTAAATAGTGTTTTGGCAGGGAGAATGTCGAAGGTGTGGACTGATGAGCAAACAGCCAAGGGCGACCAGCGATGGGCTAAATTGTATGAAAAAAGCGTATAAACCAATTAATTTATAATTCCATTTTAAAATAATTAATATATGAAAAAATACACTGTTTTATTATTTTTTATTTTTATTCTTTGTGTAGTTGAAAAAAATATAGCACAATGTCCCGGATGTTTAATTAATAACACCCTTTTAGGCTCAGGTGTTTATCCAAACAATTTACCCAATGGAACACAAGGGCAAGCTTATAGCACGGATATAACCTTTGTTATGAATACAGATACCTCGGGCTATACCATAAATTACCATAAAATATTGTCCGTTTCGGGGATGCCATTTGGTTTATCTTGGGAATGTAATAATTCCTCAAGTAATTGCCAGTACGACCCTTCAGTTAATATGAGAGGTTGCGTTAAAATATGTGGCACGCCATTACAATCAGGAAGCTTTACTATAAATGTATATGTTTTGTCAAATCTTCAAACGGTTGGGAATTTTAATTCTATTCAGCAGTTGACAATAGTTATAGACGCTGCTGCAGGGGGTAATTCAGGCTATACTTTTACGCCATCTCAAGCTTGCGATTCGGCGGTAGTTTCATTTAATGCATTGATAGATGGTGCGCCAAGCCCTACTAGTTATAGTTGGAATTTTGGCAATGGTAATACTAGTGATTTAAAAGTACCGCCAACACAAAATTATACTATTCCGGGTGATTATGTTATTTCTTTAGAAACGAATATATTGGGTTATAAAATTACCAATGTAAAGGTAAATACCCTTCAGCCAGGGTGGGAAGGGGATATTGAAGAAGTTAGTGCGTTTTTATATAATCCTGATCCATTTTTTGAAATTTTCAATTCAGCATCACTTAATTTATTTACATCGCCTTTTGTGCAGGATTCACTTTCAGGTACCTGGAATAATTTAGACATTAATTTAACTTCCCCTCCTTATAACATTACTATATGGGATATTGACGCTGTTTCTGTGAATGATAACTTAGGTAATTTTTCTTTTAATGTTTTCGGGGCAGGTACAATACCATTTTCTGGCACAGCTGGCACCTCTGGGACAATAACTGTTTCAACATTTGTAATACAATCATTCACACATTACGATACTTTGCATATTTATCCTAGTCCCTTTTCTTCAAGTATTTCAACCCTTGGTCAAGATAGTGTTTGTTTGGGTGATACGGTGCAGCTTTATGCAAATAATACAGGTTCTAATACTATTCAATGGTATAATGATACTTCAACAATTGTAGGTGCAAATACCCCCTATTATACAACCAATCAATCGGGCAGTTATTATGTAAAATTAACTAATGCATATGGATGTACCTATCAAAGTGCAGCTCAAAATGTAACAATTATTCAGCCGCCTCCTTTCCCTTCTTTTTTACCTAATTTAAATATGTTAACTTGCCTTTTAACCGGTTATCAATTGCAATGGTATATGAATGGTATCGCAATACCAGGTGCTAATCTGCAGACATATGAAATAACACAAGATGGCGTTTATTCTGTAGTGGCAAAAAACACTTTTGGATGCAAGAGGTCGAGTAGTCCAAATTACATAGCATATACAAGTCCCGCAGGGCTTGAAGAGATAGGCCTACTTAATAATGTTATTGTTTATCCTAATCCAGCGGAAGAAGATCTTAATTTGATTGTTAATGAAAAAATTATTGGATATAATTATATACTATCCGATTTTATTGGGAGGGTTCTGCAAAAAGGAATTATCAATGAAGTAGAGCTGAAATTATCACTAAATGGCTATAATAAAGGATTGTATTTTCTTTCTATAGAGGGGGTGATGAAAAAAACATTTAAGGTGATTAAAAATTAGGAGCTAATATGAATTTTAGGCTCGAAAAAACTTAGTAAATAAAATTAATAATGGCTATTACTTTTTAGTAATGGCCATTTTTTTTCAAATTGTCATACATTTAACGATAAATTTAATTGTTTGTTATTGAAAATATATGAAATTTGCTTTATGTTTATTAATAAATTTTCATCAATTAATGAATAATTTCAAATAAATTACGCTAAAAAAATTAATCTTATTTATGGAACAGAAAAAAAATTATTCCTTGCCTTTCGCATTTTTAACCATGTTGTTTTTTATGTGGGGATTCATCACTTGCTTGAATGACATACTAATACCGCATTTTAAATCAATATTTGTTTTGAGTTATTTTCAGTCGATGTTAATTCAGTTTGCCTTTTTTGGTGCCTATTTCATAGGGTCGTTAATTTATTTTATTATTTCCTCCATTTCTGGAGATCCAATAAATAAGATAGGTTATAAGAATGGTATTTTATTAGGTCTTCTAATCTCAGCGTGTGGAACATTTTTGTTTTATCCCGCAGCGCAGATGGAGTCTTTTTTATTTTTTTTAGCAGCCTTGTTTATTTTAGCATTGGGTTTTACTTTACTTCAGATTACCGCCAATCCATATATTATATTATTAGGAAATCCCGAAACAGGTTCGCACCGCCTAAATTTGGCAGGAGCTATAAATTCCTTTGGGACAACAATAGCACCAATTATTGGGGGGGTATTTATTTTAAGCAACTCGGCAAGTGGTGGAGATATTAATACAGTTAAAATTCCGTATTTGGTTTTGACAGGTATATTTTTAATATTAATTGTGGTTTTTAAATTAATAACACTTCCAAAATTCACTAATAATGAAAATATTGAAAAAGGGGTAGGGGCATTAAAATATCCCCAATTAACATTAGGGATATTGGCAATCTTTTTTTATGTAGGAGCAGAAGTAACGGTAGGAAGCTTTATGACCAGCTTTGTTGGGCTAAAAGAAATAAAAGGAATTCCGCCCGAAGCAGCAACTATTTATGTAGCATTATATTGGGGTAGTTTAATGATTGGCAGATTTACGGGTTCAGTATCCTTATTCAATTTGAACAATACTGTAAAAAAAATAGTTACGGCAATTGTTCCTGTCGCTACATTCTTTTTTATCTTACTAATATTTAAAATTAAAGCAGCAGAAAATGATCTTTTAGATATCAAATCAATGCTCATTTATTTGCCATTTATTGCAGTTTCTGTTATCGCATTTTTTATTGGTCAGGAAAAGCCTGCACGTACCCTATTCTTGTTTTCCTTGATATGCATTTTACTTTTAATTTTATCCTTATTTACAACAGGTGAAATATCTTTGTGGTCATTAATTAGTTTGGGGCTTTATAATTCAATAATGTGGCCATCTATTTTCGCATTGGCTATTGCGGGCTTAGGAAAACATACAAGTCAAGGTTCGTCCTTATTGGTGATGGCCATTTTGGGTGGTGCTTTAATTCCCCCTATTCAAGGTATAGTTGCAGATAGTTTGGGTGTTCATTTATCTTTTATTGTGCCAATATTCTGTTATTTTTATTTAGCATTTTATGCTTGGAAAGTAAAACACATTTTAAGTCATTGATAAAAAATAACTAAAACATTTTGGCTTGTTCTTTTGCCGCTGCCACACAGGCTCGCTCACCCAGCCACATGCTGTTTGCCGCCTGTATTGTAAAGTCGTTAAATAAGCGAAGGCTAATCGCCTCATTTGCGACTTGAAAAAGAACAAAATTACTTCGCCAATGCTGTACCATTTATTTCTTAACAATGCCTAAGTGCAAATGGTATTTCTTAAATTTTTTGGAGGGAATATAAATTAGTAATGAAAAAATTAGCTGCAGGAATTGATATAGGAGGCACAAACACTGTTTTCGGACTAGTGGATTCATCTGGTAATATTCTTTATAAAGATGCTATCCCTACCACAAAATTTCTTCTTCCTGAAGACTTAGTTAAAGCGGTTGCTTCTCATATACAAAAAGATTCTTTATTATTTATTGACAAATTTGAATTATTAGGTGTTGGGATAGGAGCTCCTAATGGTAATTTTTTTAATGGTACGGTTGAATTTGCTCCCAATTTAAAATGGAAAGGCATTGTACCTCTCGCCAAATTATTTTCAGACCAATTAAATTGTAAAGCTGTATTAACCAATGATGCTAAGGCCGCTGCAATGGGTGAAATGATATTTGGTGGGGCACAAGGGATGAAAGATTTTATTTTCATAACGTTGGGAACAGGATTGGGCAGTGGCATTGTGGTAAATGGGCAATTGGTTTACGGGCATGATAGTTTTGCAGGGGAAATTGGTCATGTAATAATGTTTTCTGATGGAAGAGCATGTGGTTGCGGCAGAAACGGATGCCTTGAAACCTATTGTTCGGCAACAGGTTTAATAAAAACATATCAGCAGCTAATAAAAAATGATGCGCAAACAATTGATTCCAAATATATTTATGATCAAGCCCAAATAGGCGATAAATATGCACTAGAGGCATTTAATTTTTCAGGGGACATTCTCGGATTAGCATTGGCTAACAGCGTTGCATATACGAGTCCGGAAGCCATTTTTTTATTTGGTGGCCTTGCGCTTGCAGGAGATTATATTTTCAAACCTACTATTGAAAGTTTTGAAAAGAATCTTTTGAGGATTTATAAAAATAAAATAAAAATTCTCCCCTCTCAATTACCCTCCAATAATGGAGCTGTGCTTGGTGCAGCATCCTTAGTATTTTTTTGATATTTGTAATTGAGTGAAATTAAATTGATAAAATAAATATTAAATGATTGACTTATACTTTTTTAATTAAAAATTAGTTTTTTGCGTCAAATTGTTTTTTTTAAATAAAACGAACAATTCGGCTGAATTATCAAAAATAATAGTGTAATTCGCATTAATATTTTATGGGTTACCCCAAATGAAATAATTGCTATTGATTATATTTTATATAGCTATCAAAAAAAATCAATATTTTAAAATTAATTATATAAAGCATGTTTAAATTTATTTTCCACAAAAAAATTAAATCCCTATTAATTATTTTTTGTTTTATAAATGCAGGGATAGTGTTTGCTCAAAATACAGGCCTTGTCCGTGGATTTGTTTATTTAAAAGAATCTGGCGAACCTGTGTTATTTACAAATGTGGTACTTAAGGGCACCCTTTTGGGGATTGCCACAGATGTAAATGGTTTTTTTTCTATCAATAAAGTCCCTGCAGGTAATTATACTCTTTTTGTTTCATCAACATTAGGTTATGATACAATAGCGCAAGATTTTACCATTAAAGCGGGAGAAATATTTAATACAAAACTGTTTTTAACAAAATCAGCAATTCAATTAAAGGGCGTTGAAGTTTCGGCAGAGCAGGATTCAAAAGAAACTGAAACCCGCATTTCGGTAAATAAAATAGATCCCATCCTCATAAAGAAATTACCTACTGTTGGTGGGGAACCTGATTTAGCGCAATACCTACAAGTATTACCTGGAGTTATTTTCACAGGTGACCAAGGAGGGCAGTTATACATAAGGGGAGGTTCGCCGGTTCAAAATAAAGTTTTATTAGATGGTATGATTATTTACAACCCTTTTCATTCTATAGGTTTATTTTCGGTATTTGATGCCGATATTATTCGTAATGCAGATGTTTATAGCGGTGGCTTTGGCGCCGAATATGGTGGGCGCATTTCTTCTATCATGGATATAACAACGCGTGACGGTAATAAAAAAAGGGTAGCTGGAAAATTTGCTGTAAGTCCTTTTGGCGCTAAAGCTTTGGTGGAGGGGCCACTCAAAAAATATAAGGAAGGCGATAATACAAGCATTACTTTTATTTTGTCGGCCAAAAATTCATATTTACCTACCACATCAAAGTTGCTTTATTCTTATGTAGATCCCAATGGATTGCCCTTTAGCTATAGTGATTATTATGGAAAAGTGTCATTGAATTCAAATAATGGAAGCAAATTAAATTTATTTGGATTTAATTTTAATGATAAGGTTAGTTATCAAGCAATACAAGATATGAATTGGGTATCCTACGGTGGGGGAGGGAATTTTTTGGTAGTGCCACAAAATTCCCCTATTCTGGTAAATGGTAGTTTTGCATATTCTCAATACAGTATTAAACTTAAGCCGGAAGGCGAAAGTGAAAAAAGCAGTAAAATAAAAGGCTTTAATATGGCAATAGGTTTTACCTATTTTATGGGTAAAAACGAATTGAATTATGGTATTGAGGTACTTGGTTTTCGCACCGATTTCGATTTGTACAATGCCGTTAATCGTCATGTGACACAGCAAGAAAGCACTACAGAAATGGATGGATATGTTAAATATAAATGGATATCAAAACACAGAAAATTATTGTTAGAACCAAGTTTTCGTTTACAATATTATGCTTCACTTAGCAATATTTCGCCCGAGCCGCGTCTGAGCTTAAAATGGAACATTTTAAAAACAATGCGATTTAAATTTTCTACTGGTATTTATTCCCAAAATCTTATTGCCTCTAATTCGGATAGAGATGTTGTTAATTTATTTTATGGTTTTCTCTCAGGGCCTAATAACATACAAAATTCCTTTATTGATGAAAAGGGTAATGTAACAGAAGTAAAAAACAAATTGCAAAAAGCGGTTCATTATATTGCAGGTTTTGAATTTGATTTAGGCCGGCATTTTGATTTGAATGTAGAAGCTTATTTTAAAGATTTTAATCAGTTAACTAATTTAAATAGAAATAAAATATTCGAGGATAACTCTGATAATGCTGCTAAACCAGATTATTTGAAAAAAGATTTTATAATAGAAACAGGTAAAGCAAAAGGGCTTGACATAGTTTTAAAATACGATTATAAACGAGTTTACCTTTGGTTTGTATATTCCTTAGCATCGGTGACACGATTTGATGGTAATTTTAAAAATGAGAATGGCGAATTAAGTAGTTACCGCCCTAATTTTGATCGGAGGCACAATGCCAATATTGTAGCTTCGTATATTTTCGGTGAAAACCGAAACTGGGAATTTGATGCTCGCTGGAACATTGGTTCTGGATTCCCTTTTAGGCCTACTGGAGGTTTTTATGAAGATTTAAATTTCAGCAATGGCATAAGCACAGATTATACCAGTACCAATGGCGATCTAAATTATTTTTTTGATCAAGGTGCAACCAAAGAATTACCATGGTATCACAGAATGGACGTAACCATAAAACGTAAGTTTCAGTTTTTTGAAAATACCAAATTGGAAGTAGCCGCTGGGGCAACTAATATATACAGTCGTAAAAATATATTTTATTTTGATCGGGTAAAATATTTACGTGTGGACCAATTACCAATATTGCCTACGCTGAGTGTAGTGATGACTTTTTAATTTTTTTTAATGATTAAATTAATGGGATTAATATTTTTTAAAGACACAGTAATCAACCTTTATAGATACCAAAAAAATATTCACCATCAGATTTTTTCATTGCCCGGTACATGCCTTCCGAGTTAAATGGCATTTCTATGTTTCCATTAGCATCCAATGCAATTAGGCCTCCCTCTCCGCCAATTTCAACAAGTTTTTTATAAACTACAATATCACAAGCTTCTTTTAATGTTAATCCTTTGTATTCAATAAGACATGAAATGTCATAAGCCACTACAGAGCGAATAAAAAATTCGCCATGCCCAGTGCATGAAATGGCACAAGTATTATTATTTGCATAAGTCCCCGCTCCTATGATAGGGCTGTCGCCAATCCTACCAAATTTTTTATTAGTCATGCCCCCAGTTGAAGTAGCGGCTGCAATATTTCCAAAAATATCCAATGCTACTGCCCCTACAGTTCCCTTTTTGGAGGGACCTTCTAATTTCGCAGAATTGGGCTTATTGTTTTCTTTTTTATGGGAATGGTCTAATAATACATGGTCATACTCTTTTGCCTGTATCAGTTGGTCATAACGCTCTTGAACAAAAAAGTATTCATCAGGAGCAAATTCTAAGTTCATTTTTTTTGCAAATTCTATTGCGCCAGCACCAGATAGAAATACATGTTCGGACTTTTCCATGATTGTTTTTGCCAATGAAACTGGATTTTTAATGTTATTAATTCCAGTTACAGCACCAGCCATTCTGTTTTTTCCATCCATGATGGAGGCATCCAATTCGTTGGTTCCATTAGTAGTAAATACAGCGCCCTTTCCTGCGTTGAAAATTGGATTGTCTTCTAGTTTTTTTACCGCAACTTCCACGGCATCCAATGCTGTTCCACCTGCCGATAATATAAATTCACCAGCAAGGATAGATTCTTTTAGTCCATCTTTATAATTTTTTTCAATTTCAGGACTCATCCTTGACTTTTCAATGGCTCCCGCTCCGCCATGAATTGCTATTGCAAATTTCTTCATA
>CAMBDK010000043.1 GCA_945865315.1 Chitinophaga pinensis
TGATAAGTATAAACAAATAATTATCGATGCTAATATTATCAAAGATAAATTTGCTGTTGAAAATTTAAAGGCGAATGTAACCTGGACTAATTTTGAATGGCTGATTGGTATATTTTTAATCGTTGGAATATTAGCCATGATCCTATTGATAAATAAAAACAGAAGAAAACAAGGCTTGATAGGTATATTTATTATCTGTTTGCTTTCGGTAAATATGGCATCCTTATTAATTGCTCCTCGTATTGAAAAATATACGCAAAGTGCTGCCATTGAATTTTATCAATACCTTCAAAATAAAGATTGTTATATCGAAACAATTGGATTTAAAAGCTATGCGCATCTTTTTTATTCGCAAAAAAAACAACCACACCCTAGTATTAATAGCAAAGAAAACAGAATGTACCAAGCCCCAAGTAAAGATTCGCTTTTGAAGGGGTATATTGACAAACCAGCATATTTTGTATGTAAAATTACAATGGCCGAAGATATTTTAAAAGATTATCCTACATTAAATGAAATTTATCGAAAAAACGGATTTGTGTTTTTTGTGAGGGAAGTAAAATAAACATTGGATGGGTATTAGCCTATTAATTCAAGTTAAATAATACCAATTAAAAATTGTAAATTAAATACTATTAATTTATAAACAGTTGCTTGTAAAGCAAATTTATTTATAGAAATTAATCTGCACCTCGTTCCAATAAAAATTTAATTTCCATTGCAATACTTTAAATAAAAAACTCCACTTTTTAATCAAATATCATGGGTTTTATAATCCATGTTAAACTATTCAATCCAAAATAATATAGTAGAAACAGCTGTTAAAAGGACTTTATTTATTACCTTGTAATAGATTAATTAACATCATTAGGTTGAAATCTTTTTAGGGAAGCCAATAAATTTCATAACAATCCAGTTTACATTTGTTGGGATTCTGCAAATAACGATATAAAAATATATTGTAACCCTAATTTGTTGGAAATGAAAAAACAAGAACTAAATGCGCTTATAAGCCTACTTGACGACCCTGACGAAAAGGTTTTTGAACAAGTAAGTATGAAGTTTTTGTCGCTGGGGCAAGAAATCATTCCTTTATTGGAAGATGCTTGGGAACGCTCCTTTGATACACTTTTACAAAACCGCATTGAGAACATCATTCATCAAATTCAATTTGATATTATAAAAGATGCGTTAAAAGACTGGTCAAGTCCTGAAAATCAAAATCTCCTAGAAGGAGCACTATTAATAGCTCAATACCAATATCCAGACATTGATATTATAAAAATAAAAAAACACATCGACCAAATAAAAAAGGATGTGTGGTTGGAGTTAAATGAAAATTTAACTGCGCTGGAAAAGGTAAAAATACTAAACCATATTCTTTTTGATGTGCACAATTTAAGTGGTAATACTACCAATTACCACGCTCCCCAAAACTCATATATAAATAATGTATTGGAGAGTAAAAAAGGCAACCCACTGCTGCTAGCTATAATTTATACGATTATAGCACAAAGCCTAGATATCCCAATATATGGTGTGAATTTACCAGAACATTTTATATTATGTTATGCCAATATGGACCGCATGGGATTACCTACTGGCACGATGAATGAGGAGAGCTCTGTGTTATTTTATATCAACCCTTTCAGTAAAGGGAATGTATTTGGGGAAAAAGAAATTAATGCATTTTTGAAGCAACTAAAATTGGAACAGATACCTGGATTTTATGAACCATGTTCCAACCTTGAAATAATTAAACGACTACTCCGAAACCTTATTTCCTCCTATGAAAAACTCGGTTATCCTGATAAAAGTGCCGAGCTAAAAATATTACTATACTCATTAACTTAATTTTTTTTTGACAATAATTATGCATTCATTTTATTGTATAATTAACTCCGAAAATTATTATTGGTAATCCCTCTTAAATAAATTCTCTAAATAATTCAGCACAAATGCTCCTTCTTTATTGGTACAAAATTAAATTCTTTCATACATCGATTAGGCAAAATCTACTTCACAAATTTTCAAACAAAACTTAAATAATTGTTCAAAAAAAACAGTTAGGAAAGGCTTTCAAAAGAATTACGACAAAACAGATATATTAATACAAACAGATGATTTCAATTTTTTATAAAAAACATCCTTATGAAAACGCGCTTAAGGAATTAACAAACGCGTCGAAGGGTTGCAGGTGGAGAAGAATCGTTTGTTCCTGATTTTTTGTTTCTTTTGAATCAAGACAAAAGAAAAACACACAGTTTTTGAACCGTTTAATTTCCGGATTTATATCGAAAACTTCTATAGAACATATTTCTACTATTAAAAATAATTAATTTTAATATGTATCCACTTTGAACAATCATTACAATTCTTGCCTATTCTAATTCAAGTAAATGAGTATTTTTGCATAACAAATATGTCTAACACATTTTTAAACACACCTATAGAATATCTAAAAGGCGTTGGCCCTCAAAAAGCTGAAATGCTTAAGAAGGAATTGCAAATTTTTAAGTATTCAGATTTACTCTCCTTTTATCCATTTCGATATGTAGATCGTACAAAATTTTATAAAATAAAAGATATAAATTCCGATTTACCCTTTGTGCAATTAAGAGGGAAAATTACACATACCAAAATGCTGGGGACAAAGCGTGCGCAGCGTTTTGTTGCAACCTTGACAGACGATACCGGTCAACTTGAACTTATATGGTTTCAGGGATCTAAATGGATGTTTGAAAAAATAAAACCAAATACTAATATGGAGTATATAGTTTTTGGGAAACCAACTATATTCAATAATAATTTCAATATTTCCCATCCAGAAATTGATTTGGTTAGTCTCGAAAACACAACATTGGCAAGTAGTTTACAAGCAATTTACAATAGCACCGAAAAATTAAAAATAAGAGGATTAGATACAAAAGGGTTTGCACAGCTGCAAAAAGCATTAATTCCATTAATCAAAAATAACATACAGGAAACACTTTCAAATGCTATTATTGAAAGATTTCAGATGATTTCAAGGGAAGAAGCTATCCTGCAAATTCATTTTCCAAAAAATCCAGAAATACTAAAACATGCTGAATTTCGATTAAAATTTGAAGAGCTGTTTTTTATCCAACTAAAATTATTAAAGCAAAAAGTAATACGCCAAAAAACATTTAAAGGATTTTTATTTTCCAAAATAGGAAATTATTTAAATTCTTTTTACAATAATATATTACCCTTCGAACTAACTAATGCTCAAAAAAGAGTTATTAAAGAAATTCGCATGGATATGGGCTCAGGAAAACAAATGAATCGCCTTTTGCAAGGTGACGTTGGCAGTGGGAAAACACTTGTTGCCCTAATGAATATTCTTATTTGTTTGGATAATGGTTATCAGGCGTGTTTGATGGCGCCAACAGAAATACTTGCAAATCAGCACTACGAAACAATATCAAAACTATTGAAACCATTAAACATTAATGTTGGTTTACTTACGGGTTCTAAAAAGGTAAAGGAACGAAAGTTGCTTCACGAACAACTGAAAAATGGAGAAATGCAAATTTTAATTGGGACCCATGCACTTCTTGAAAATGAAGTGCAGTTTAAAAATATTGGAATAGTGGTAATTGATGAACAACATAGGTTTGGTGTAGCCCAGCGGGCTATTATGTGGAACAAAAACACACAATCACCACACATGCTAATAATGTCGGCAACACCTATTCCTCGTACATTAGCGATGACATTATATGGCGATTTGGACGTAAGCACTATTGATGAATTACCTCCTGGTCGTAAACCCATTCAAACTGTTCACCGTTTTGATAATCATAGGGACAGAATATTTGGTTTTATGAAAGATCAAATAGCAATAGGCCGTCAAATATATATTGTATATCCACTGATAAAAGAATCGGAAAAAATGGATTACAAAGATTTGATGGACGGCTATGAAAGTATATCCCGAGCCTTCCCTATGCCAAAATATAATTTAAGCATTGTGCATGGCCAAATGAAAGCCGATGCAAAAAATTATGAGATGCAACGATTTGTTAAAGGCGAAACAAATATTTTGGTAGCTACCACTGTAATAGAAGTAGGAGTAGATGTTCCCAATGCTAGTGTAATGGTAATAGAAAGTGCTGAACGTTTTGGATTATCTCAACTGCATCAATTGCGCGGCCGTGTAGGTAGAGGTGCAGAACAATCCTATTGTATATTAATGTCGTCGTATAAACTAAGTTCTGATGGGAAATTGAGAATGGAAACCATGTGCAGAACAAATGATGGTTTTGAAATTGCAGAGGTAGATTTAAAATTACGTGGGCCGGGAGATATGGCAGGAACTATGCAAAGTGGGGTATTGGATTTAAAAATTGCTGACCTTGCAAAAGATTCTCAAATATTATATGCAGCAAGGAATATGGCCATTGAAATATTAGCCGAAGATCCCAATATTGAAAAACAAGAAAACAGTAACATTGCTTATCAATTCTCTCAATCAAATTCCAGCCAGTTTAATTGGAGTAGAATTTCTTAGTTATACTTTTTTATAAGTATCTATAATTGAATAAGTATTAAACTTGATTTTAAAAATTTAACAGCGAAAATTATATTAAATTATACTGATAGGGAATAATACTATTTTAACTAATTTGTGGAAATTAATTTCTATTACTATAATTTGAATTTTAAAATTATAAATTTATCAAAAAGAAAACTATGAACTATCTAATGGTTTGCCTTGGAAATATTTGTCGATCTCCTTTGGCAGAAGGCATATTAAGAGACAAGGCCGTGAAATACAATCTTGATATTATTGTAGATTCTGCAGGCACTTCCAATTACCATATTGGTCAAGCACCTGATAGCCGTACTATTTCAAATGCCAAACAACATGGAATAAACATATCCAATTTAAAAGGGCGGCAATTTCAAATAAGCGACTTTGATAAATTCGATGTTATTTTTGTTATGGATAGCTCTAACTACTCTTACATAATTGACCTTGCCAGGAATGAAATAGATAGAACTAAGGTAGAATTAATATTAAACAGAGTTTATCCTAATTCAAATATGGCTGTCCCTGATCCTTATTTAGGGGCTGAGCAAGCTTTTGAAAATGTATTTATCTTGCTTGAAAATGCCTGCGATGTTATTGCGCGCTCATTAAAAAACTCAAATAATTAATTTTTTTTTAATTTATTTCTTTTATTTATAATTAAGCTATCCAACAAAATTTCGCAATAAGCTAAATGTTGCTTTATAATAAACAATACCATGATTGAAAAAGGAACTCTTTATTTAATACCTACAACTCTCGGCATTAATAGTGAAACGGATGAAGTGATACCTGTTAAAATAAATCGTATTATTAATTTAATTGATGAATATATCGTTGAAAATGAAAAAGCGGCACGTCATTATTTAAAGAAAATGGGAATTATAAAACCATTGCAGGAAATTATTTTACACCCCTTAAATCAGCATACAAAGCCCAATGAAATTTCAAGCTATTTAAATTCAATTAATGAAGGAAAAAATATAGGAATTATTTCAGAAGCTGGTTGTCCTGGGATAGCAGACCCCGGTGCTGAAGTTGTGAAATTAGCGCATGAAAGAAATATCAGAATCATCCCATTGGTTGGACCATCATCCATCCTACTGGCATTGATGGCTTCAGGATTTAATGGTCAAAACTTTTGTTTTCATGGTTATTTACCTAAAGAACGCAGCGAACGTATAAAAAAAATAAAAGATATTGAAAGAGTTGCTAAAGAAAAGAATCAAACTCAACTTTTTATTGAAACACCCTATAGAAACAACCATATATTGGATGATATATTAACAAATTGTGATAACAAAACACAATTATGCATAGCCTGTGATATCACATTAGAAACAGAATTTATTAAAACCAAAAGCATATTGAATTGGAAAAATAAAATCCCTGATATCAATAAGCGTCCAGCAATATTTTTGATTTTCAAATAATATTTTTATTATTTATTTTTTGGGGAATTTTAATACAATATTTGAATTTTTTCGAAACTGAAATACCAAATGCTTTTTAATGGCAATCTCTTCAAACTGTTTCTGGAGTCATTAAATTAAAAATAAATGAGAACAACATTGTATATAAATACTATGCCAGTAATAATAAGGATGAGACCTAAAAGAATATTGATTTTTCTTAAAACAGAATGACTAAGGTGATTTCTAATTTTATTTGCAAAATATGCTTTTAATACATCCGTAACAAATACAATTAAAAGTGTAGTAATAAAAAACGATAAAATATCAATTTTTGTAAAATCTTTATTTGAGCTGATAGCTCCTACCCATAAAATCCATAAAAAAATAACAGAAGGATTTAATAAATTTAAAAAAAAACCTTTTGTTATGAATAGGGGGAAATTAATTGCCTTTATTTCCAGGCCTATTTCTTCCTCTTCTTTGGTTTTATGAAATATACTGAATAAACCAAATGCTATTAAAAGTAAGCCGCCAATAAGTCCTATCAAACTTTGCTCTTGAGGGTTTTCAAATAATTGAGCTATACCAAAATATGCCATTACAACACATAACACATCACTTAAAAAAATCCCAAACGCAAGTGCCAAGCCCGAATAAAATCCTTTTCTGCTGCTTGTCTGTATAAGTGTGAACATGGAAGGACCCGGTTGTATTGCTAAAACAAAACCTAAAGCTAATCCTTGTAAAATGGCTTTTAAAATCATTGGTCTATTTTGCCTTATTACCTAAATAATTTTTCCATTCGATTAACTTCTGCCCTTTCAATACACGCGGAAATTTAAATGCTCCACCCGATTTCCCAATTGATTTCATATAATCATAAAAAATATGACTAGGCATCACATCAACAATAATCTCTTTTAAGGCTGCAATGCGTTCAACACGATAATCGTCATTTAATTCTTTCAATACTTCATCTATACGAATGCGTAATACAGCCAAATCTACTATGTCGTCGGTACCAATGTACCAATGATGCGCAAATAATGTTTCATAATTTATACCAGCAACCGTAAATTCTTTAATATTTATTTTTAGCTCCCCCGAAACTAATTCCACTGCTTTGTTCATATTATCTTGCGATAAATGCTCACCACAAATACTCAAAAATTGTTTTGTACGGCCGGTAATGATTATTTCATAATGTTCGAGTGAGGTAAATTTAATTACGTCCCCTATCAAATAGCGCCATGCTCCAGCACAAGTAGATAATAACAATGCGTATTCTACCCCTTCCTCTACCTGCCCAATATGATATACTTCAGGTTTATCTACAATTATTCCCTCCGAATTAAAATTCTTTTCGTTGAAAGGTACAAATTCAAAAAAAATACCATTATCCAGAATCATTCTGCAGGCCTCAGTACCCTGCCTATCTTGGTATGCTATAAATCCTTCTGATGCCAAATAGGTGTCGAAATAAACAATCGGCTTGCCTAGTAATTTCTCGAAACCATTTTTATAAGGAGCAATTGCTACCCCTCCATGAAAATATATTTCGAGGTTGGGCCAAATTTCATGGATATTTTTCACTTTGTATTCAGAAATAATTTTTTCAAAAAGAATTTGAACCCATGCTGGTACTCCTGCAACAATAGCGATATCCCAATCTTTTGCTTTTTTAGTAATCTCTTCAAGCTTTGTTTCCCAATCCCTTTCTTTCGATATTTTTTTTCCTGGTTTATAAAAATGTTGGAAATAAAAAGGGATATTTTTTGCAGTAATACCACTTAAATCACCTTCAAAATAAGTTCCATTATAATTTAAGTGGGTGCTACCACCAAGCATTAATGCACCACGCTGAAAATGTTCTTTTGGGAAATCGTATTTGCTCTGCATCCCCAATTGCCGAATACTTATTTTTTTTATCGCACGCAGCATATGCGAAGTAACCGGGATGTATTTGCTGGAAGAATCGGAGGTTCCTGAACTTTTCGCAAAATATTTTATTCGCCCTGGCCAGCAAACATGAGCTTCCCCATTTAATGAACGATGCCACCATTTGTTAAACATCGAATTATAATCATGACTATCAATCGTATTTTGAAAAGCTTCAACGATACCTGGTTCGTTGATTATTTTAGAGAAATTATAATGTTTACCAAAAGCTGTAAATTCAGCTTTTACAAGTAATTTTTTTAATACTTTTACTTGCTGTTGATAACCATTAATCTTCCGTATGCGTGGAATTTTATTCCTAAGTTCAAATGTGCGTTTGAGTATTGAGCCTAAAATTGCCATCCTGGGTATTATTTAAATTATAATTAGATGATAGAAAACTGTTTTCAGAATTTTTTATATTGCCTTTTAAAATTATAAATATTAAAAAAAACACTGATTCATGTAAATTTTTACTAAAATAAACCTTTTTTTTGTCTTAAAAAAATAGTGATTATCAATTGTATAAAAAATACAATAAATATCCTACTATCACTTTAACATTTTAAAAAAGAAAAATTGAATATTAAAATTTTAAATATGTTCTTTAGTATCTTTTTCTAAAACAATTACTTTTTAATGTATTTAAAATCGTGATTATTTTTTATCGCTTTCAGTGATTTATAAATAAGTTTAATTACATTTTCAACATCCTCCTTATGTACACTTTCAACAGTAGTATGCATATAACGCAGGGGTAAAGAAATTAATGCCGAAGGCACACCACCTACTGAATAAGCAAAGGCATCTGTATCGGTGCCGGTAGCACGTGAAGCGGCGGCACGTTGAAATGGAATCTTAGAATTGTTTGCAGCTTCAATTATCAATTTTAATAAATTATTTTGCACAGCAGGTCCGTAAGTAAGAACAGGTCCTTTTCCACAAGCTAAATCACCATTAGAAATCTTATTCATCATAGGGGATTGGGTATCATGACAAACATCTGTTACAATTGCTACATTAGGTTTAATTGTTTGTGTAATCATCTCGGCACCGCGCAACCCAACTTCCTCCTGCACCGAATTAACTATATATAAGCCGAAGGGTATTTTAGTTTTACTTTCCTTAATTAAACGTGCTACTTCGGCTATCATAAATCCTCCAACACGATTATCGAGTGCGCGACCAACATAATAACGATCATTCAAAATCATAAATTCATCTTCATAAGTTATTACACAACCTACATGAATACCTAGCGCTTCTACTTCTTTTTTAGAATTACATCCGCAATCCAAAAATATATTTTTTAAGGATGGTGATTCTTCTTTTGCCGGATCCCTTACATGAATAGCAGGCCAGCCAAAAATAGCTTTAACAACACCTTTTTCGGTATAAATGTTCACCCGTTTGGAAGGCGCTATCATATGGTCACTACCACCATTTCTTCGCAGGTAAATAAATCCATCACTTGTAATGTAATTTACAAACCATGAAATTTCATCGGCATGTGCTTCAATCACTACTTTATAAGCAGCATCTGGATTAATAATACCAACAGCCGTTCCATAATTATCAACATAATAATCATCGATATATGGTTTAATGTATTCAAGCCAAATTTTTTGTCCCTCCATTTCAAAACCAGTAGGTGATGAATTATTTAAATATTTCTGCAAAAAATCATGTGAATTTTTTGTCAATATTGATTTCGATATTTTTTTTTCAGTTTTTTTCTTCGCCATTTTTTTTCTTTTGTTCAATTAGTAATTATATAATTTCTGCTTTATTAACTGTATCATTAATTTAACTTACTCTCCACCCAAACATTTACAATTTCTTCTAAAATATTTAATGGAAGAGGCCCGGAAGTTAATATAATATCATGAAAAGCACCGATATCAAATTTGTTACCAAGTTTAGTTTTGGCATTTGCGCGAAGCGCTATAATTTTATTCATGCCAATTTTATAACCAGTAGCTTGTGAAGGCCAAACAATATAACGCTCAATTTCCTTTTTATTATCGCCCTCAGGATTTGGGGTGTTTTCTTTAAAATAATTTAGCGCTTTTTCTCTTGTCCATTTTTTACGATGTATTCCTGTATCAACAACTAAGCGTGCAGCACGAAAAAGCTCCATTGCCAAACGCCCAAAATTAGAATACGGATCTTGATAAAAACCTACTTCTATTGGTATAAGTTCGGAATATAAAGCCCATCCTTCAACATAAGCAGTATTACCGCTGTGTTTTCTAAACTTAGCAATATTTTGCAATTCCTGTGCAATTGCAATTTGCATGTGATGCCCTGGAATTCCTTCGTGATAAGCTAATGCTTCCATTTGATAAGTAGCTTGATCTGCCATGTTGTATAAATTAATGTAATATCGACCTGGTCGCGTTCCATCTATGGCTGGCTCTTCATAAAACGCTCCACCGGCAGATTTTTCGCGGAAGGGCTCTACTGCTTTTACTACAATATCTGCTTTAGGTTTGGTAAGAAATAATCCAGCTATTTTATCTTTCATAGCATCAATAATTTCTACAGCTTTTACACGATAAGCCTCTTTTCCAGCAGCAGTATTGGGATAATAGAATTGTTTATCAGTGCGCATAAAGTTAAAAAAATCTTGCAGATTATCATTTTTATAATTTACTTTTTTCATTATCGCCTTCATCTCTAAATGTATCCTTGCTACTTCAGCCAAACCAATTTCATGAATTTCGTCAGCCGTTAATTCTGTGGTGGTAGTTAACTTTAAAGCTGAATCGTAAAAGTCATCCCCTTCTGGCAGCTTCCAACATCCGTCGTCATCAGTAGCCTTTTTCTCCAATTCATTAAAGTATGCTATTAACTTTTCATAGGCTGGTTTTACAGATGATAACAAAGCGGCAGAAGCTTTTGCAATCAATTTTTTTCTTATGTTTTCATCGCCACCTTTTAGTGCGTTAATTTTTACTGTAAAATCTTCTAACAAAGGATTTACCATGCTTTCTTTTTTAAATGGTACGCCCGATAAAATATTATTGCAGTCGGCTAATACTAATGGGAAAACGAATTTTGGTGGGATAATGTTTTTTGCTTCACGAATTTTCAAATTAACAATCAATTGGTCAAATAAACTATTAATTGCTAATAGTCTTGAAATATATGCTTCGGCCTCTGTTAAATTATTAATGGTATGCATGTTAATTAAAAATGCTGGGACTTCGGTATGGATACCTCCCATTTGATTAACTGGATAATCATGAAATCGCCATTTGAAATTATCAATTTTTTGATTGCATTCTAATTCATACAAGCGATAAGAGATTTTTGTTTGCTCATCAAGCATGTCAATATCCACAATTTTATATAATAAATCTAAATTCCCTTTTGTAATTTCCATTTCTTTTTGCGCATTTTCATCACTAATGTCTGTCCATTTATCATAATCTTTTTTAATTCCTAAGCGAGTCTGAAAAACAGGATCACGGTCAATACTAGCATCAAATAAACTATCAAAAAATATATTTGCACTTTTTGATGCGCGATCCATTTCTTCAATGGGACAAAGCTCATATTTTACAGCAGGCGCCTTACTTCCACTACAAGCGCTCAAGAGAACAATTGTTATAAATGCTATCGATTGAATTATTTTTTTCATTGTTTCGATGTTTATTATTTTATTTTTTTTTGCGCTTTCTGAAAAACTACAGTTAAATTTCATCTAATTAAAAATTATGGTTTAATATTTCTTCAAAATAAAACCTTTTCAGATGAAGGATCCATTTTTATATTTCTAAAAAAAACAATCAATATTATCCATCCAGTTAGGATACAAATGGAAGCGGTGGCTATTGGAAAATTAATGTTTATAATATTTATATAACTTGCTACAATAGGGGGAATAGCCATTCCAAGTGATTGAATAGATTGGTTAATACCTAATATTTGCCCTTGAGTATCCTTGTGTGCTTGACTGGAAACTATTGAAGTAATATTAGGTTGTGTAAGGCCTTGAAACATTGCAATGAAGGGTAAAATAAAAAAGATATATTTAGGTTCGGTTGGTAAAAGAAGCAATGGCAAAGTAATGCCAAGCATTATTGCCGATATTTTAATAATCTTGATGGGGGCGTATTTTTTAGATAAGGGCCTTTGTAAGGCTCCTTGTGCTAGTACAATCCATATGCCTATAAATGCAAAAACATCGGCAATTTCAGAAATTTTATAGTGGAATTTATTTATTAAAAATACCTGGAAAAATTGCGTAAAGAAATTAAACCCAAGTGTCAATAAAAAAACAACAAAAAATATAATGCGCAAATGCTTGAGATAAAAGGCCTTTTTAATATTTTGCATTCCCGTAAATAAACTTACTGCGGTATTTCTTTTTTCTCTCAATGTTTCAGGGAAAGCAATAAAAACAAAAAGTAAGTTCAGAGCTGTTAGTAAAGCCGCGAACCAAAAGGGTGTAGCAGCATTAAACCAAGAAACAATCATTGGGTCGGCTAATTTACCACCAATGTATGGGCCTAAAATAAATCCCAAACCAAAAGCGGCACCTACCATACCAAAGTTTTTCGCTTTTGATTTTTCATCACTAAAATCAGAAATAGACGAAAGCACAATTGAAATATTCCCACCCGAAAACCCATCTAATAATCGGCTTGCAAATAACAAATATATATTTTCATTTAATATAGCAATTGCAAATAACAAGTACCCAATAAATGTACCTATTAACGATATTACAAGTAACTTTCTTCTGCCATACCTATCTGATAATGCACCCAACATTGGTGCACCAAAAAATTGAGCAAGAGGATAGGAAGCAATTAAAAAACCTAGTATTATTGTACGTGTCTGAATATCCATTTCCATTGGAAGCATACTATGGGATGGATATAGCAAAATGGCAGCGATAACAGGAATAATTATACCAACTCCCAGTAAATCAATAAATACTGTTAAAAATATTGTTAATAAGGGTGATTTTTTATTTAACGGCGCTGACATAAGTTTTTAAAAATTTAGCAACAAATTTAAGTATTTTGTTGATGTGTTTGTAAAGAAATATTTTTATTATTATAGCTCTTTTTTATAACGTTTTAAATAACAAGTAAAAATATAATTACAGTATTTATCAAATTGCATTCCTCCTAATTTCACATCCCATTTAATTTTCCTTTTTAATTAATTTCAGTTTTTTACAAAAAAATACCTTTAATAAATTTTCAACAAAAAATAATTGATACTTAATTTTGTTTATTTTTGAACTACTATATAAGAATTAATATTAACAACCTTTTTAAAATTCAATTTCTAAATTTCTCTTTAGAAAAAAGTTTTTTAATTTGAGGTATTTATATCTAAAAATATGATTACACGAAACCTATTTACCGAGGAGCACGAGATGCTGCGCATTGCAGTTAGGGATTTTTATCAGAAAGAAATTGTGCCCTACCATGATGAATGGGAGCAGGAAGGACAAATATCCAGAGAAGCATGGCTTAAAGCAGGGGAGCTTGGAATCCTTTGTCCTTGCGTACCATCAGATTATGGAGGTATTGGGGCCGACTTTTTATATACCACTATAATTATAGAAGAACTTTCGAAAACAGGGTGCACAGGACCTGGCTTCTTTTTACATTCGGACATAGTAGCACCATACATTTTGCATTATGGCACCGAGGAACAAAAGAAAAAATGGTTGCCTAAAATGGTAAGTGGCGAAGTAATTACGGCTATTGCCATGAGTGAACCCGCAGCTGGTAGTGACTTACAAGGAATAAAGACAACGGCCGTAAAACAAGGGGACCACTATGTTGTTAATGGGTCAAAAACATTTATTACTAATGGCTATATGTCTGATATGGTAATAGTAGTTGTAAAAACAGATCCTAAGGGTGGGGCTAAAGGAACTAGCTTATTACTAATGGATTCAAATATGATTGGTTTTACTAAGGGTAAACCTCTAAAAAAAATTGGCATGAAAGCCCAAGATACCTGCGAAATGTTTTTTGATAATGTTAAAGTGCCGCTCAACTGTTTACTTGGAAAAGAAGGGGATGGATTTACCTATCTCATGAATGAACTACCGCAGGAGCGACTTTTGGTAGGTATAATGGGCATTACAACAGCTGAAACTGCAATAGAAAAAACGATACAATATACAAAAGATCGCATTGCTTTTGGTAAGCCCATTGCTACATTTCAGAATACTCGTTTTAAGATGGCAGAGTTAACTACAGAAACACAAATAGGAAGAGTTTTTATTGATAAATGTATTGAGCTCCACTTGAAAGGACTATTAGATATCCCTACAGCCGCTATGCTAAAATTTGCTATGACAGATTTGCAATGTAAAGTGGTTGATGAGTGTTTGCAGTTACATGGTGGGTATGGATATATTTGGGAGTATTGGATTGCTCGTGCTTATGCCGACAGCAGGGTGCAAAAAATTTATGCAGGAACCAATGAAATAATGAAAGAAATTATTGCCAGAGCAATAATGTAATAACGCAAGTTTCGGGGGATAAATCCCTACTGTTAATTTCTTCATTTAAGCCTTAACTTGAATAGGTTCCAAAGAATTATTTTCTCGAAGCCTTTGTAACGAAATAAAGTTTACAGAATTGACGTAATAATTTTATTCTTTTTCAAGGCGTAAAATCTGCAAACAGCCTGAGGCAGCATGTGCGCGAGCCGATTACCTTTTTTTGGTTTTTATATTAATTTTTTATCAAGGAAAAAAGTAAGAAGCCTGATAGGACTAAAAATTTTATTTTAACACAAATGCTCAATGGAATGGATAAGTATCCATTTTTTCGATAAAAATGTCTTTGGCCGGCCTACAATACCTTTGCTATTTAGATTTAGGCCTGCATCTTTTTTTTAAGAAAGCCCTGTTAACGGGCCACCTTTTTAATATCAAATCCATAATTTTTCTTATATTCGCAAGCTAAAATTAAATTATTAAAATCAATTAAAAATAAAAAACATGTCAGAAGTAAAACAAAGTCACCCTAAAGGCTTATATATATTATTTGTAACAGAAATGTGGGAACGTTTTAGTTACTATGGTATGCGTGCCATTTTTGTACTTTTCCTCACCAAAGCATTAATGTTTGACAAAGCATTTGCCAGTGATATTTATGGTAGTTATACTGGCTTAGTTTATTTAACGCCACTTATTGGCGGTTATATGGCCGACAGGTATTGGGGAAACAGAAAATCTATTGTTATTGGCGGAATAATGATGGCTTGCGGACAATTTCTAATGTTCCTTGCAGGCTCCTTTTATGAAAATATTGACGTAGCTCGCATTTTTATGATGTGTGGCCTAACAGCCTTAATTTTAGGAAACGGCTTTTTTAAACCAAATATTTCTACCATGGTTGGTCAATTATATCCTAAAGGAGATAAAAGAATTGACTCCGCTTTTACCATATTTTATATGGGAATTAATTTAGGAGCTTTCTTATCACCATTAATTTGTGGTGGACTAGGAGATACTGGAAACCCGGCTGATTTTAAATATGGCTTTTTAGCTGCCTGTGTTGGTATGACAGTTAGTACGCTATTATTTGTATGGTTAAAAAACCATTATATTGTAACACCAGAAGGCCTTCCAGTAGGAGCTGCTCCAAATAGAAACAGAGCTGAAGCAGAAGCTGCTATTGATAAAACAGCGGAAGGGAAATCAGAATTTACAATGGGGCAAATTTATTTTTGGATAGGCATCGAAGTTGCTCTGTTTTCATTATTCTATTTTTTAGGCCAGGGTATAATTGGTTCGTTTATTTTTTCATTATCTATTGCTGCTCCAGGTTTTATCATCTCCGATAGAAGTCTCACATTAATTGAAAAACAGCGCATTTGGGTAATTTTTATTGTTGCTTTTTTCGTAATCTTTTTTTGGGCAGCATTTGAACAAGCTGGTGCATCATTAACATTTTTTGCTGAAGAACAAACCAACAGAGAGGTTGGATTGCATCTTTCCAAGGCGATATTAAGCTCTATTTTTATTGCCATTATTGCAATACTTGCTGTTGTAGGTTTCAAAGTGTATACAAAAATGAATAATGAACAAAAAGGAGTAAGGGAGCTCATATTATTTTTAGTGGCAGCAGCAATAATTTATTTAACATATGCAATTATCAAATTCCCTGCTGAGGGTTCTGAAATAGAGTCAATACCGGCAAGCTTTTTCCAATCAATAAATGCAATAGCAATTGTTATTTTTGCTCCATTATTTTCTGTTTTATGGACTACTCTCGGCAGAAAAAATATGGAACCTGCTTCTCCTTACAAACAATCAATAGGCTTACTATTATTAGCAGTAGGGTATGTTGTAATTGCATTAGGTGTTAAAGGAATAGAGCCATCTACCAAAGTAAGCATGATGTGGTTATTCAGTTTATATCTTATTCATACGTTTGGTGAATTATGCTTGTCCCCTATTGGTTTATCAATGGTTAATAAATTAGCACCTATTAAATTTGCATCCTTATTAATGGGGGTATGGTTTTTATCTACCGCCTCTGCAAATAAATTTGCAGGAACATTAAGTTCATATTACCCTGAAACAATGGTAACAGTTACTGCTATTGAATCTCAGCAAACCGAAAAAGGAGTTGTACTCTGCACTAAATTAGATAAACCCGAAATAATAAATGGTGTTAATTATGTAAGTATTGACGCTGTTTCTTTTGAAGGTATTAAAGATAAGGAGATAAAAAATTCTATTGTTTCTAATATTTTTAAAGATTCGCTGACAAAAGAAAAAATCTTTTTAGGATATAAGATTGATAGTCTGTATGCCTTCTTTATGCTATTTGTTGTGATGGCTGGCGTGGCTTCTGTTATACTGTTTTTCTTATCCAGCAAATTATTAAAAATGATGAATGGAGTAAGGTAGTTTTATAAAATGTTTTACTAAAAAAGGTCACAAATAATAAATATATTATTGTGACCTTTTTTATTTTTGCTTTGAAAGCTAATTTATTTTAAAATGTTTTATGCTGTTGTAATCATCTATTTTAATGGCTTATAAATTCCATTAGCTTATAAAAAAAATTGATGCTTAAAAGAAGGATTTTTATTAAACACTAAAACTATGCTACTTTTAATTTATTCAATAAAGATTTTTTAAGTTTCTCTTTTGCATAACGCAGTGTTACATTTATTTCTTTAACACTAGCATCAGAAGGGGTGTCAAACATTAAATCCATCAATATAGCCTCACAAATGGAACGCAGGCCACGAGCTCCTAATTTAAATTCCATTGCTTTTTCCACAATAAAATCCAATACTCCTTTTTCAAAAGAAATTTTAATACCATCCATTTCAAATAAATGGAAATATTGTTTTATTAATGCGTTTTTAGGCTCACTCAAAATTCTTCTAAGGGTTTCGGCATCTAAAGGATTTAAATATGTTAATACAGGCAATCTACCTATTAACTCCGGTATTAAACCAAAACTTTTTAAATCTTGTGGTGTAATATATTGTAATAAATTATCACTATCAATATTTACTTTATCTTTATTTATATTATATCCAACGGCTTGCATTTGCATGCGCTTACTAATATTTCTGACAATCCCATCAAAGGCTCCACCACATATAAATAATATATTTTTTGTATTTACCTGAATCATTTTTTGCTCGGGATGTTTGCGTCCACCTTGCGGCGGAACAGCTACCATAGAACCTTCTAATAATTTAAGCAAACCTTGCTGCACACCTTCTCCAGAAACATCACGCGTTATAGAAGGGTTGTCGCTTTTACGAGCTATTTTATCAATTTCATCAATAAAAACTATTCCTCTTTCGGCAGCAGCAACATCAAAATCAGCTGCCTGCAACAAACGGGATAAAATACTTTCCACATCTTCACCTACATAACCAGCTTCGGTAAGCACGGTAGCATCAGCAATACAAAAAGGCACGTTAAGTACTTTCGCTATTGTACGGGCCAATAAAGTTTTACCGGTACCTGTTTCGCCTACCATTATAACATTTGATTTATCTATCTCCACATCGTCCTTATGCACTGTTTTAGACTGGAACTTAATCAATCGTTTGTAATGATTATAAACAGCTACGGAAAGTACTTTTTTGGCATCATCTTGCCCTATCACGTATTCGTCTAAGTGTTTCTTTATTTCAATTGGCTTCAGCAAATGCAAAGAACTAAATAAGGAGGAATTCTTTTTTTCGATTACTTCATCACGCACAATTGTTTGCGCCTGCATAACACAATGATTACAAATATGACCAGTAATACCAGCTATGAGTATCTCTGTTTCTTGTTTTTTGCGCCCACAAAAAGAACATTTTATTTCTTTATCTTCTTTAGCCATAACATCATAAAAATTAAATAAAAAATTATGTATTTGAAGAACTATATTTATATCTAGACACCCTTTTAGTAAATGCTAAATGCTAGGTCTTCAGTTATTACAATAACCCTAATTATTATAGTACTGATAATTTATTTAGATTTTATTAAAACCTCATCCACCATGCCATAAGTTTTAGCTTCTTCGGCAGTCATCCAGCAGTCGCGATCACTATCTGCCCATACTTTATCATAAGTTTGACCACTATGTTTAGCGATAATGTCGTATAATTCTTTTTTTAATTTTTGAATTTCACGAGCTGTAATTTCAATATCAGAAGCTTGTCCCTCTGCCCCACCCATCGGCTGGTGAATCATCACTCGCGAATGCTTTAATGCAGCGCGTTTACCTTTTGTACCTGCACACATTAGAACTGCGCCCATTGAAGCAGCCATCCCTGTACAAATTGTAGCTACATCAGGCGTTATATATTGCATGGTATCATAAATCCCCAAACCTGCATATACCGAACCTCCAGGACTATTTAAATAAATTTGGATATCTTTTTTGGCATCCACAGATTGCAAGAATAGCAGCTGAGCTTGAATAATATTAGCCACTTGGTCATCAATCCCTGTTCCCAGAAAAATTACACGATCCATCATCAAACGAGAGAATACGTCCATTTGGGTAACATTTAATTGGCGCTCTTCAATGATATAAGGCGTAACATTACTAATATTGTGTTTGCTGTAGGAATCAAAAGTATTACCACTTATTCCCCTGTGTTTTACAGCGTATTTTCTAAACTCATTATTTTCAAACATTGTTTTAAATTTTTAATTCGATTTATTTATAAATATTAAATGCTTTGAACTTGTGTTATATAAAATTAATTATGAATTAATTAGTTTTAAACGCCAGCTAATAAAAAAAGATGAAAGCTATTCGTTAAATATTTTTTTATACCTGGTCAAAAAATTCATCATAAGAAAGCTCTTTATTTTCTAATGTAAATTTACTTTTGAAAAGATTCATTACTTTTTCACCATATAATTTTTCATATATTTTTTTTGATTCCTCCTTATTTGTCAACACTTTTTGCACTGTTGCATTTAAAGGCTCCTCTGCCATTGGTGATGGATCAAATTTAGCAAATTGCTCTAAAACTAATTGCTTGGTAGCATTAATAATTTCTTCATTTGTTACTTTTATGCCATTTTCTTTAATTATTTTATTCTCAATCAACGACCATTTTAACCCTTTAGAATAGCCTTCAAATTCAGCTTCAATTTGATCTGGGGTAACAGGCTTTTCATTAACAGCCACTATCCAACGCTTCAAAAATTCAGTAGGTAAATTAAAATTAATTGTATTCATTAAGTGGTCTACGATATCATTATAAAGCTTTCTTTCGCTGTCGTTAATAAACATGCCCGTTAATTCACCCTTAATTTTATCTTTAAATTCTTCTTCATTCGTTACTACGCCTTCACCGTATATTTTATCGAATAATAACTGATTAATTTCAGAACCTGCTAAACGGTTAATATTTTGTACCGTAAATTGAAATTTAGATGTTAATTTTTCAGCAGCATCTTTATCAACACCAATTATTGTAGCGATATCAACCGGTTTATCAGCTAATTTTTGAGCATCTATAATTACTTTATCACCTTTAGAAACACCTATCAAAGTTTTTTTTGTTGCTTCATCTTTCACCCTTTCAATAAATAAGGATGATTTCTTAAAAATCCCCCCAGGTAAAATTTCTCCTGCAGCATCTAATTCCACCAAATCGCCAATCAACATATCGCCATCAACAGAAATGGCGGCATTTTCAACTTTCCCATAACGTTTTGAGATGTCAGTAATGTATTTATTTATCAATACCTCATCAATTTTTATTGTTTTATAGTCAAATTTCTCTTTAGCAGAAAGTTCTACATTAAATTTGGGCGCAATACCCATTTCATATAAAAACTCGAACTCTTTTTGATTGTCCCAGTCAATATGAATACCGCTATCCATTTTTGGTAAAGGATTGCCCAGCACCTCTATGTTATTATCATGAATATAATTGTGTAAGGAATCATTTAAAAGATTATTTATTGCATCAATCAAAGCTGATTTGCCATACATTTTTTTTATAATGCCAGAAGGTACTTTACCTGGACGAAAGCCTGGCAAGGAAGCCTTTTTTTGGTGCACCTTTAAAGCGTTTTCTACTTTCGGTAAATAATCTTCCGCTATCACTTTCACTCTTAGCAAAGCATTTAATTCATCAACATTTTCCTGAGTAATATTCATTTTAGTAAATTTTAAATTAATTATTGCCTTTTTTAAAGCGCACAAAGGTACAAAAAAGTTTCTGTATGTTACAAAATCCTTCCGGATAAATAAAGGGGCTTTCTTATAAAAAAACTGTTGCTTTTTTCCTTAATATTTGCAATAAAATTAGTAAAAACGGATTTTAAATAGAAGCTTTAATTGGTTTGGCGCTTAAGCCAGAAATTTAGCAGGGGATTTGTTTGCATGTGTGCAAGCCGATGAGCTTTTCTTGATTTTTTTTAATTCTTCATCAAGGAAAAAAGTTAGAAGCCTGTTAATACAAAAATTTTATTTTAACACAAATGCTTATTAGAATGAATAAAATATCCATTTTTTTGAAAAAAAAGCCTTTGGCCTGCCTAAAATACCAATAGCCATCACCTCGCTAGAATACATGTTTGGTAAGTATTTTAAAGTATTTCCCAATACGTATTTTGATAATGTTATATACTAAAAGGTAGTTTTCATTCTTAATAATTAAAATATTATGGAATGTATCTGATTTAAAACTGCACTTTTGTAAATATAATTTAAAAACATACAATTTTGTCAACTTTTAGCGAATTAGGAATTAAAGAAGAGTTAATAAAAGGACTTAACGAAAATAATATTTTCAGTCCTACCGAAATCCAAGAAAAATCTATTCCATTTTTATTAAAGGAAGGATTTGATTTTATTGGACAGGCTCAAACAGGTACTGGCAAAACTGCTGCCTTCGGTTTACCTTTGTTACAAGGGATCGATACCTCAAGCGATAAAATACAAGCGCTTGTATTATGCCCTACTCGTGAGTTAGGCCAACAAATAGCGAAACAATTATTCCGGATTGCTAGATATAACCCGGGCCGTATTTTTGTGGAAGCTGTTTATGGTGGTGAACCTATTGAACTTCAAATTCGCAAGTTAAGCCGCCCTACCCACATTGTAGTAGCTACGCCAGGTCGTTTGATAGATTTGCTGGAACGTAATGCAATAAGTTTAAAAAATATTAAGACCATTGTATTAGATGAAGCGGATGAGATGTTGAGTATGGGCTTTAAACCTAGTATCGATACTATTTTAAATCAAACCAATGGTCATAGGAAAATTTGGCTTTTTTCAGCTACAATTCCCGAAGCCCTATCTGAAATTATTAAATCCTATATGGAGGAGGATGCTTTTAAGGTTCAAGTAGATGTTAAAAATATAGTAAATAGAAATATAGAACATCAATATGTGCAATGTATTGATACCAAAGATAAATTAATCACATTATTGGAATTTTTAAGAACACTTGGGAAAGGCAGAGGAATAGTGTTTTGCAAAACAAAAGATGGAGCACAATCTTTGGCTAAGCAATTGATTGCGCGTAACCATTTAGCCGAAGCTTTACATGGCGACTTATACCAAAGAGACCGTGAAAAAGTAATGCGTGCATTTAAAAATCAGAAAGTGCAAATTTTAGTTGCCACCGATATGGCTGCTAGGGGTATTGATGTGGATAATTTGCAATATGTTATTCACTATCAATTGCCCGAGCAAATAGAATATTATATCCACCGTAGCGGACGCACTGGCCGTGCTGATAAAAAAGGTTTATCTATTAGTTTAGTTACCAGCTCAGAAATGGGCAGGTTAAAAACTATAGAAAATGAATTGAAAATTACTGTTCATAAAATAAGAAGACAGTAATTTTAATTCTTAGCCTTGCTAGAGGCGTTATTTTTTTGTTAAAGTGCCATACTTAAATTTTGAAAAATAAATATTGAACTAGGCTAACAGACAATAATTGCAGAAAAAGTTAAATATTGAATTAATAGTTTTAAAGGAGTATATTTTTGTTTGTCCCAATTTTGTACTAATACTTAATAGGTAATGGTATAATACCAGATACTTCGTGCTAAATTATGTTTGATCTTTTTTATTGTGGAATATTCTCAAGCAATTCATTCAATTCATTTGCATCAAGGTTTGCTTTTTCTGATTTATCGTAAATGGAAAGCAGATACACATTTTTTTCGTCAACGACAGTATTTGCAATCACTCTTGCGCCTCCTGATTTACCTTTCCTGTTAGAGGCAATCGCTAAACGTATTTTGTAACAATTCTTTCCAATGGGAGTTCCTTGTGCAGGATTTTGTAACAACTAGTCACAAAGTACTTTCAATTCTTTTTTGAGAGATGGGTACTTTTTCACCAAGCGTTTGAACTGCTTGTCAAATAAAGGAATGCTGAGAATGTTATAATTCATCCATTAGTTCTTTTACAGGTCGTGCTTTTAATTTCCCTTCTCTAATGAGTTTCATTTCCTTAACCGCCTCTTTAATTTCTTTTAGCAACAGCGCTTTTTCTTCCGACAAGGGTTCCGCTTTTACATAAGACAAACCTCGCAATACTTCCAACAGAGAGGCGGCTTTGCTGTCTTTTATATCCAATAAT
>CAMBDK010000044.1 GCA_945865315.1 Chitinophaga pinensis
GGCATTAATGGTAATTGGTGGGATAAAAGAAAATTCTTGTTTTTTCTTCTCTTTTTTTTTCTTCTCACAAGAGAGAAAACTGAATAGTATACATACAAGTAGAATGTGAAATCGGCACATATTTTTTAAATAATAGAACACAGATGACAAGGATTAAATAGATACTCACAGATAAAATTAGCGAAAATCAATCGCTTCGGTGTCATCAGTGTTCTGTCTTCATTATTTCATTTTTAAAAACTCCTGTTTTTTTCAGACTTATTTTGGACGCTAGTGATTTACAATTAAAAAAAACATCACTTTTCTACTTTTTCTATTCTCAATCCAACATCTAAAATTAAAGGAATAATCTCCTGTCGCATGCCATGTTGTAATTCAAATATGTATTTCCCTTTTTCAGGAAAAAGAACATTCTTTTTAAATGGTATTTGATTATCATATATATCACCCATGCCACTGCCAATCCATTTCCCATTTAAATCAGCCAAAATACAATCGAGGGTGTCGTTTGCCATTTTTCCATTTGGGAAAGTGGTTTTAATAAACAGGAATAAATTACTATATGGATATCCCTCTGAAATACGAATATTGATATAGAAATTTGTTGGTGTTTCTAAGCTATCAATATCAACTTCAAATTTAATTATGTTATCGCTACTCCAACAATTATTAATTAGCTCTTTGTTTTCTTCAAAAATGCGATTGTTATCGCAAGACGATAAAAATAACATTAGTGATAATACTGTACCAATAAATAATTTTGTTTTCACTTTTAATTTCTTCATAAATAAAATATCTAATGACCCTGTTGCGGCGCTTTGTTGTTATTATTATTATGGCGTGCTGGGCTAGGATTTGGTTTGTTTAAAATTGTTTTGTGTTCCTTGTTATTATTTTTGTTATGGTTTTTACCTGCAGGTAATTGCGTATTGTTGTTTGTTTTAGTTTTTACATTTTGATTGTTTGGATTTACACCTACATTCCGCTTTTTGTTGTTATTGTTATTGTTTTTTTGTTTTTGTTTTTTTATTTTATCGAAGCGGGTTAAACTATCCTGGCCAACCACATTTTCATAATCTGGTATTTTATCAATTAATTTTATTGCAACTTTTAACGACAAATCGGCGGGTTTTAAACCTGTTTTGTTCATTTCAATAATTTCTTTTACTCTTTCTATTGAGAGGGGGATAAAATTGTCGGGTTCACTAATGTATGAAAAGAACATAATACGTTTAAAAATATCTGTTTTTTGATGAAATGCTTTTCCCTTTTCACTTTCAAGTTTCACATTGGCAACTTCCGGAAAATCTTTAATTACATCTAAATAATTGTCTAGTTCGTAATTTAAACAACATTTCAGCTTGCCACATTGACCAGCCAATTTCATAGGGTTTAAAGATAATTGCTGGTACCTGGCAGCGCTGGTAGAAACCGATCGGAAATCAGTAAGCCAGGTAGCGCAGCATAATTCTCTTCCACAGGATCCTATACCGCCTAAACGGCCAGCTTCTTGGCGTGCACCAATTTGTCGCATTTCAATCCTTACTTTAAATTCATCGGCCATTACCTTTATTAATTCACGGAAATCTACCCGGTCGTCTGCTGTATAAAAAAATACTGCTTTGGTTTTATCTCCTTGGTATTCCACATCGCTAATCTTCATTTGCAAATTTAACTTAATTGCAATGGTTCTTGCGCGGTACATTGTTGCTTGCTCTAGGTTTTGAGCCTCTTGCCATTTTTCTAAATCATTGTTTTTTGCTTTGCGATATACTTTTTTTATTTCTTCAGATGTAGTTAATATACCTTTCTTTTTCATCTGTAAACGAACTAATTCACCAGACATAGAAACTACACCAATATCATGCCCTGAAGTAGCTTCCACAGCTATCGCGTCGCCAACATTAAGTTGCAAATTATTAACATTTTTAAAAAAATCTTTACGACTATTTTTAAAACGTATTTCAACAATATCAAAAGCTGCTTGACCATTCGGCAATTCCATATTGGCCAGCCAATCAAATACATTTAGCTTTTGGCACCCCCCTGATCCTACCCCACAGGACCCATTATTATTACATCCTCCAGGTAAAGTTTTACTGCTTCCCTTACTACTGGTTGAACACCCTACACATCCCATATATATTTTAAAATTGAAAAGTTAATTATTTTAGTAGTTTTATCTTTAAAATTACAATAAAAAATGTTGTCTGAAAGTTATAAAATATTATTTTAAATTACGTTCCAAATTTTCTTAAACGAATTCCACTAATTAGGTTTTTGTAAATTTAGTAATCTATTAAACTTAATTGCTAAATCCATGAATAATATTTTAACATTTGCATTCCTCTCCATATGATAATATGCTTTATTTAGTTCTTCAACAATGCCTTCTATATTATTTATATGGATAAATGGAGAAAAATTTTTCACAAAGTTTTCTTCCTCTGTACTTAATTTTACTAGGCTTCCGTTAGCATAATTTATTATTAAACTTTCTCGCATGATGCGCAATGCATAATTTAAGAATTGTTTTTGTCGTTCGCGACCAGCAGCAGCAATTTCATCTATCCAAGCCATCACACCCTTGGCATCAAATTTAAAACTTATGCGCATAAGTTTTTGAAAAGTAAGTAAATTTAATTTTGCATTTTCGGTTTCATCAATTAATGTTAATGCTGCCGAATAATTACCATCAGCTATGTGCGCTATGTTTTTTGCCACTTCGGGTGAAACGCTGTGGCGCTCTATTAATGCATTAATTAACTCAATGTCGTTTATTTTAAAAATTTTAATCAGCTGTGTGCGGGATATAATAGTTCGTAATAATTGATCTTCGTTTTCGCAAACTAATAAAAACAATGTATTTTCTGGCGGCTCCTCTAAAATCTTTAACAGCTTATTTGCTGCTTCTGGATTCATTTTTTCAGCTTGCCAAATTATCATTATTTTATATTCTGATTCATAAGTTGTTAGGTTAAGCTTACGAAGTATGTCAACGCTTTCATCTACTCCTATAACAGCCTGTTTGTTCTCAGCATCTAATGTTTCGAACCAGCCAAAAAGTGTAATGTAGTGATTGTCTAAAAAAAACTCTCTCCAGTTATTTGCTAAATCACTGCTTACACGACTTGTTTTTGAAAGTGCAACAGGATAAACAAAATGTAAATCGGGATGCACCAGCTTATTGTATTTAACACAAGATAAACATTGGTCGCAGGAATCTTCTGCTTGTTTATTGCTACAAGAAATATATTGAGCATAAGCCAAGGCAAGGGCAAGGCTCCCGCTTCCTTCTGGTCCAAGGAAAAGCTGTGCATGACTGATGCGTCCTTCTTTTATAGAACGAATTAATCTATCTTTAACTGCTTGCTGACCTATGATTTCTTTAAATAACATACCATATAAAACAATAACAACTTTATTTACCTTTATAAAGTTTTATATATTGCTAAATTAATTAAGTGTTTTTTTTCAATATTTCAAAGATAATAAATGTTTTAACGTAAGAGGTAAATCTAAGGGAACCATTTATTTTATGTTTTAATTATTTATTAATTTTTTTTTTTCATCTTAATCAATTTCAGTTTTTTTATTATTTATTTTGTTACAGTTTAGACTAATTTCTTAAATTATTTTTTTATTTTTAAATTAATAAAACTAGCAGATTTAGCAAAAGTTATAATCTGAAAGGCGCGTAAGCCAGAAAAGGTAGCGGGGCTGTTTCAGCCTGTGCGTTAGCCGATGACCATTTTCTTGAATTTTTTGTTGCTTTTTGTTCAAGACAAAAAGTAAAATGCTTAAAAGGACTAAGAATTATATATCTTAGACGAAGGTAATTGGGTGCAAAGCCTTGTTATTAGACTACCTAAATAGTAACTTTATTTTTTAAAATTATTATATCTGTTAACAAACAATTATTATGAAGAAAATTAAAAAATTACTTGTAGCAAATCGTGGAGAAATAGCTATTAGGGTGCTGCGGGCCGCTTCCGAATTGCAAATTAAAACAGTTGCAATATATACTTATGAAGACAGATACTCCTTGCATCGATATAAAGCTGACGAATCTTATATAATAGGTAAAGATAACGAGTCATTAAAACCTTACCTGGATATAGAAGAAATTATTAGGGTAGCAAAAAGAGAGAAAATTGATATGATTCATCCGGGTTATGGTTTTTTATCTGAAAATGTAGCCTTTGCAAGACGTTGCCGCGAGGAGAACATTGTATTTGTAGGCCCCTCCCCAGAAATTATGGAGCAGCTAGGTGATAAAATGGCAGCAAAAAAAATTGCTGTAAAAGCAAACATTCCAATTATTGAAGACAGCAAAAAGAGTCTTAAAACAGTTTTAATAGCATTGGGTGAAGCAAAAATAATAGGATTTCCTGTAATGCTAAAAGCCGCCTCAGGTGGAGGTGGGAGAGGGATGCGTATTATTAGAAACGAACAAGATCTTGAGAGATCTTTTGACGAAGCAAGAAGAGAAGCGAAAAATGCTTTTGGTGACGATACTGTTTTTCTTGAAAAATTTATCGACAAGCCTAAGCATATTGAAATACAAATACTGGGCGATAACCATGGTAATATTGTTCATTTATTTGAGAGAGATTGTTCTATTCAACGCAGGTTTCAGAAAGTAGTGGAAATTGCTCCTGCACCTAATCTGAAACAAATAACTAAAAATAAATTGTATGAATATGCGCTCCGATTGGCTAAAACAGTAGCTTATAATAATGCTGGTACTGTAGAGTTTTTAGTTGATAAGGACGAAAATATTTATTTTATTGAAGTAAACCCGCGTATTCAAGTGGAACATACTGTAACGGAAGAAATTACAGGGATTGACATTGTTAGAAGCCAAATTTTAATTGCCAGCGGTCATTCACTTAAGTCTTCCGGAATATTTATAAAAAGTCAGGAAGAAATAAAATGCAACGGATTTGCAATTCAATGTAGGGTTACTACCGAGGACCCACAAAATGATTTTAAACCAGATTATGGAACCATCACATCCTATCGCAATGTTGGTGGATACGGCATTAGAATAGACGAAGGCAGCTCCTACTCTGGTGTTAAAATATCGCCATTTTTTGATTCGATGTTGGTGAAAATAACTGCTTCAGGAAGAACGCTGAAAGGAGCCAGTAAAAGGCTTCATCGCGCACTTACCGAATTTAGAATTAGAGGTGTTAAAACTAATATTCAATTTCTGGAAAATGTTATTAACCACCAGGTTTTTCAAGATGGAAATGCTACTGTAAATTTTATAGGTGATCATCCTGAATTATTAAACTTTAATAAAAAATTAGATAGCGGCACCAAAACGCTTAAATTTCTCGCAGACATTACAGTAAATGGAAACCCCGATGTAATATTAAAAGACAATAACAAAAAATTTGAAACTGCTCGAATCCCCGATTTTGATAGAAAAAATATTATTACTCCCGGTACAAAACAGCTATTGACTAAGCTAGGACCCGAAAATTTTGCTAAATGGCTGCAAGAAAAAAAAGAAATTCAATTTACAGATACTACATTTCGCGATGCTCATCAATCTTTACTAGCAACCAGGGTACGAACAAGAGATTTAATGGCCGTGGCAGAAGGTTTTGCTTATAATCACCCTCAAACTTTTTCAATGGAAGTTTGGGGTGGAGCAACTTTCGATGTTGCTTTAAGGTTTTTACATGAATGCCCTTGGAAACGACTAGAACTTTTAAGGGCTGCCATTCCGAATATATTATTGCAAATGTTAATAAGAGGGTCCAATGCCATTGGATATGCTGCTTACCCTGATAATTTAGTTGAAAAATTTATAGAGAAATCATGGCAGCATGGCGTGGATATTTTCAGAATTTTTGATTCACTAAATTGGGTGGATAGTATGAAAGTAAGTATAAATGCTGTAAGGGAGCGCACAGAAGGAATAGCTGAAGTATGCCTTTGCTATACTGGTGATATTATGGATAAGTCAAAAACTAAATATACCTTACAATATTATTTGGATTTAGCCAAACAATTGGAAGATGCTGGCGCTCACATCATCGGTATTAAGGACATGACAGGTTTGTTAAAGCCATATGCTGCAGAATTATTGATTACCGAACTAAAAAAGAGCATCAACCTGCCAATACACTTGCATACGCACGATACTTCTTCCATTCAAAGTGCTACCTACCTTAAAGCGATAGAGGCAGGTGTTGATGTTGTTGATGTTGCCCTAGCATCCATGTCTGGATTAACATCACAACCTAATTTTAATTCAATGGTTGAAGGATTAAGAGGTACGCCAAGGTATCAGCATTTTAATATGAACGCTCTGAATGAATACTCAAATTATTGGGAAACAATAAGAGAACATTATTATCCATTTGAATCAGGTTTAAAAGCAGGTACAGCAGAAGTTTATAAGCATGAAATACCTGGTGGACAATATTCAAATCTTAAATCACAAGCAAATTCATTGGGCTTAGGTGATAAAATGGTTGAAATAAAAAAAGCATATGCAGATGTTAATGAACTTTTTGGCGATATCGTAAAAGTTACCCCATCTTCAAAAGTTGTTGGAGATCTTGCTCAATACATGGTTTTTAATGGTTATTCAAAAGAAAATATCCTTGAAAAAGGCGATACTATTTCATTTCCAGAGTCGGTGAAAAGTTTTTTTAAAGGCGATATAGGGCAACCACATGGTGGTTTTCCTGAAAAAATTCAGAAACTTATTTTAAAAGATGAAATACCTTATACTGATTTACCTAATGCCCATTTGAAACCCATTGATTTCGAAAATGAATTAATTGCTTTCCACAAAAAGTTCGATTCTAGTTTAAGTTTCCTTGATTTACTTTCCTATAAATTTTATCCAAAAGTATTTGAAGATTATTATAAACATTTTCAGATATATGGCAATGTTAGTGCTATTCCAAGCATAGAGTTTTTTTATGGAATGAAAAATGGACAGGAAATTATGATTGAAATATTACACGGCAAAAATATAATTGTAAAGCTGGAATACATAAGTGAACCTGATGAAAATGGTAATAGAACGGTGTTTTTTAAGTTAAACGGACAAACAAGGGCCATTGAAATTAAAGATAATCATATTCAGATCGAAAAACGTGCTAATCTCAAAGTGTCGGGGGTAAATGAAATTGGAGCTCCTTTGCAGGGAATGCTTTCAAAAATATTTGTAAAAGTTGGAGATGTAGTAAAAAAGAACGCTCCTTTATTTACTATTGAAGCAATGAAAATGGAAACAACTATTGTGGCCAATAATACTGCGAAGATTAAAGGAATACACCTGGTAGAAGGCAGAATGGTGGATGCAGAGGATCTGGTGATTGAGATGGAGGGGTAATTGAAATAAAGATATTATAATATGGTTCTTTGTTTTTTCCCCGCAGTATGCTGCGGGGAAGAAACAAAGAACTGTTTAAAAATAAAGTGTGTATCCAATATTTAGTGCTACAAAGCCAACTTCTGGAATAGCCCAATAGTTTGATTTAAATGACCCGTTTCGGGACGGCTGTGTTTTAAATACATATTCATTTTTGTATTGCTCATATATACTAAGCGCTATTGGTATGTCTAGAAAAACCTTTCCGGGCCCTACTTTATAATCTCCGCCAAAACAAATTAAACCTAAGAATGTTTTATAGGAGAAAACCGAACTGTGATCATATTGAGGATCGGTATAATTAGTAGTTCCGGACATTTTAAAATCCTGATATCCTAATCCACCGACCACATAAAGGCCTAACTTTGAAGCATAACCTTCTTTTTTAAAATTATAAGTGGTGGTTAAAAAACCATTTATTATATGTCCTCCGGTAAAGTGTAAAGTATAGCCAGGATATTCGAATCCGGGCTCATTGCTTCCGGAAAATGACATATCCCTCCACTTATTGCTTGTAACATTGGAACGCAAGCCAAAACTTAATTTTTTAGTTTTCAGATAGTCGAACTTTACTGTTCCACCGATACCATCACCTTTAAATGTAACTCCTGCACCCACAGCATATTTTTTTTCTAAAAAAAGTGAGTCCGTTGTGTTCTTTTGTGCGAAAGCAGCTTGTGCAACTATTGCAGCTGTTGCAAATGTTAAAATTTCTTTTTTCATGGTTTCTAAGTTTTTATTGGTTTCACTTAGTATGATGTTAGAAATTGAAATGGTGGCAGTATCATTTTTATTAAAAAGCACCAATTGTGCTTTTTGGTTGGCTGTATCAATTACCAACACTGCATTTTGAGCCGAATTATTATTTTTAAAAAAAGTTTCAGAAGCGTTAGAATTTAACTCCTTTTTATATTCTACTTTAAGTGTGTCGTACACTTTTATAGTATCATATACCACAATTGTTTCATATACAAATAACGTATCGGTTGTTGTTTGGCCCATTAATTTTCCGCTTAACAGGAATAAGGCAAATACATATAAAAAGTTATTTTTCATTTTGTACAGGTACTTTTTGAATAACGGTGTCGTGCCGGATAATTTTTTTATGAATAACAACCGGTTTTTTAATCATTGAGCTATCGGTTTTTTTAATAGCATTATTGGGTTTTAAATTTGTGGTAGGTTGAATTGTTTGATTTCCGGATTGAACCTTTACCGTTTGTGGAACGGATGAGTTATTTGCTTTTGAAGAAGGCTGAAAAACCTCCGCTTTGCCTGAAGTATTTGTAAGATGTGGTTCCGCAGAAGTGCTATCTGCTTCGGATGGCAATACGATTGTAGTTTTGGGTTCAATTACATTAGTTCTAGTATCGATACGATTCATTTCCGGAATCGATTTTTTTTCAGGGCCCGAAAAGAACAGAAACCAAATACCCCCCGATACTACCAAAGCTGTGAGTGATACAAATAAAAAATTATTGCTAATAACATTTCCGATAAGGGAAAATTTCTGAGTAGTATTTATAGCCGCAGACCCGCCATCGGAAAGCTTTTGTTTTTGCGGTGGTACTTCAAATGTTGTAAAAGCATCTTTGTAGATTTTATCGATATAGTCCTCCTTTGCGAAAAGCAGAAAAAAGAACCCTCTTTTCTTATCTTTATTTTTCGCTCTTTCGAAAAGCAATTGCTGTATTTTTTTACGGGCCCTTGCCAAATGAGACTTGGATGTTCCCTGGCTTATATTTAACATTTTTCCAATTTCTTTATGTTTATAACCATCTATAACATATAAATTAAATACTGATTTATGGTGATCGGGTAGTTGGTCAATTACTTCCAGCAATTCTTGTTGACTGAAGTTGGCTTCTTCAATACTATTTCGTTGGGTTTCAGCCAGCTCTTCATCTTCTTCAACAGGTTCTGAATAATTTTCAACCAGGCTGTTTTCAGAAATAACAGCATTTTTATTTTTGCGCAAATACAGCAATGCTGTATTAATAACTATTTTGCGAAGCCAGCCTTCAAATAAACCTTTTCCTGAATAGGTGTCAGCCTTACTCATGGCAGTCATAAAAGCATTATGCATGAGGTCTTCCGCTTGTTGGCTGTCTTTGACATATCTTCGACAAACACCGAGCATTTTTGAAGCACTATTTTTATAAATTGTATCCCACTGTTCCATATTCAAAGATACAATAAAAGCAAAAGGTGGCAGTTCTGGAAAAAATTAAAAAAGCCCCAGTATAAACCGTTGGCCTTTTAAAACAATAAAGAAGCAATCGGGCATTATAAACATACCCTAATTAGTGTCTGTCCATATAGTCGAGAGTCTGATTCATAATGTTCAAGTTCGAGGCTTGCGAAGTATTGAAAATCAAGGAGTTTGCTTTTGCAAATGACTGTTTTCAAAACAAGCATAACGAAGGAATTGGACATTATGGACAGACTCTAATTATATCGTTTTCTGAAATAAGTCCCAGGTAACAATCCCTACACTAACTGCAATATTTAATGAATGTTTAGTTCCTGTTTGGGGTATTTCAATTACACCAGCGCTAGCATCTATTACATCCTGCGCTATACCTTTTACTTCATTGCCAAAAATAATTGCTAATTTTTTATTTTTTATTGGAGAAAAATCATTTAGCATAATTGAAGACTCTGTTTGTTCAATTGAATATACATCATACTCAATTTGATTCAACTCTTCAACTGCATCAAGCGTAGTTTTAAAATATTTCCATGAAACACTTTCTGTAGAACCTAATGCAGTTTTTTGTATGTCTTTATTTGGAGGAGTTCCTGTAATACCGCACAGATAAATTGCTTCCAATAAAAAAGCGTCGGCTGTCCTGAAAATAGATCCAATATTATTTAAGCTCCTTACATTGTCAAGCACTATTATAATAGGTGTTTTAGAGGCTTGTTTAAATTCACTTAATGATTTTCTGTTCAGTTCTTCGTTTAATAATTTTCTCATTAAAAATATTTTTTATTTTAATAAATTAAAAATGAAATTTGAATCTAGTTATTGCTCTTTTTATTCAGCTCCATCTCTGTTTTATATAAAGAATTTTCGTATCAATTTCAAAAAAATGCTGCTAATGAAGCTTCTCATCAATTAGCTCTATTTATTAGCAATGTCAGAGATGCATTAAGGATTCCTTAGTTGCAAAAAAAACAGCTGATTCATTTTATCTAAGTTAAGTTTTCGAAATAAATCTGCAAATTAAATGGTTGAAAAACTGTGTGTTTTTCTTTTGTCTTGATACAAAAGAAACAAAAAATCAAGAACAAACGATTCCTCCCCACCTGCAACACTGCATCGCGTTTGTTCATTCCTCACGCGCGTTTTCATATGCATGTTTTTTACAAAAAAAATGAAATCATCTGTGTTTATTAATATATCTGTTTTGTCGAAATTATTTTGAAAGCTTTGCTAAAGTAATTTTTAACCTAAATAACGTATAAATGCTTTGCGTATTAAATATCTATTCATTTGAAAAGCAAAGCTATAAAACTATTGCTAAAAAAGTTTTAAAAACTTTGCATCTTCAGTATAATTAGGTTTTGTATATTTACAAAAGATGTCAAAAGATAAATTACTTAATAAAACTACTGCCGCTGAAAGTGAAACTCCACTTATGAAGCAATTTAATGGTATCAAGGCGAAATACCCTGACGCTCTTTTATTGTTTCGTGTTGGCGATTTTTATGAAACATTTGGAAGCGATGCCGTAAAAACTGCCAATATATTAGGTATTGTGCTTACCAAACGCGCTAATGGTTATGCTTCATTTATTGAATTAGCTGGTTTTCCTTATCATTCATTAGATACTTATCTTCCTAAATTAGTGCGCGCCGGACAGCGCGTTGCTATTTGTGATCAATTGGAAGATCCCAAGTTAACTAAAACAATAGTGAAAAGAGGGGTTACGGAATTAGTAACACCCGGTGTTACATTTAACGACAAAGTACTGGAACATAAATCAAATAATTTTTTAGCTAGCCTCTATTTTAATGTTAAACAGTCCGGTGAATTAGATGGCAATTTGGTTGGCGTATCTTTCCTTGATGTTTCTACAGGTGAATTTTTGGTGGCTGAAGGCAATTTTGAATACGTGGATAAATTATTGCAAAGTTTTAAGCCTAGCGAAATTTTATTTCAAAAAAACAAAAAGAAATTATTGATAGAAAAATTTGGAGATAAATTTTACACCTACGGCTTGGAAGATTGGGTTTTCAATTTTGAATTTGGTAATAATTTATTGTTAAAACATTATGATACCAAATCTTTGAAAGGCTTTGGAATAGAGAACTTTAAACATGGAATTATTGCTGCAGGTGCAGCATTGCATTACCTTGCTGATACAGCGCATGACAAAGTTAAACACATCACATCTATTTCACGCATCGAAGAAGAGAAATATGTATGGTTGGATCGTTTTACCATACGCAATTTGGAATTATTTAGTTCGCCAAATGACAATGCAAAAACGCTGATTGAAATCCTTGACCAAACTGTTTCTCCTATGGGTGCCCGAATGTTAAAGCGTTGGCTGGCTTTACCATTGAAAGATAAAGCAGCTATTGAAGAACGCTTGGAAGTGGTAGATTATTTTTTGAAGGATAGTAGTACAACGGCCAATATTGTTCTGCAATTAGAGTTAATTGGTGATTTAGAACGCATTGTTTCAAAAGTAGCTACAGGGCGCATTTCACCCAAAGAGGTAGTGCAATTGAAGAGGGCATTACTAGCTATCGAACCAATTAAAAATATTTGTGAAAAATTGGAAAATACTTCTTTGCAAAATATTGCGCAACAACTTAATCCATGCACAATTGTTATTGACCGAATCCAAAATGAAATAATGCCAGAGCCCCCTTACCTTATTGCTAAAGGAAATGTAATTGCTGAAGGGGTGAATATGGAATTAGATAATTTAAGGAAAATTGCATATTCGGGTAAAGATTATTTATTGCAGATACAACAGCGTGAATCTGAGCTTACAGGGATTTCCTCCTTGAAAGTAGCTTTCAATAATGTATTTGGTTATTATCTAGAAGTTACCAATACTCATAAAGATAAAGTCCCAAGTACTTGGATACGTAAACAAACGCTTACCGCTGCTGAAAGATACATTACTCCTGAATTAAAAGAATACGAAGAAAAAATACTGGGGGCCGAAGAAAAAATACTTGCATTAGAAATAAAATTGTTTAATGATTTAGTAATCGGCCTGATGGATTATATAAGTGTAATACAGTTAAATGCATCTTTAATTGCTCGGTTGGACTGCCTTTTATCTTTTGCTACCATAGCCCAAAAAAATAATTATGTTCGCCCACATTTATTTGAGAATGATATTTTGGATATTAAAGATGGAAGACATCCCGTTATTGAAAAACAATTACCACTCGGGGAGGAATATATTGCAAACGATATTTACTTAGATAATAAAAACCAACAAATAATTATTATTACCGGCCCCAACATGTCTGGTAAATCAGCACTTTTAAGACAAACGGCATTAATTGTATTGATGGCACAAATGGGTAGTTTTGTTCCTGCAAAACATGCCAATTTAGGATTGGTTGATAAAATTTTTACAAGAGTGGGTGCTTCCGATAATATATCATCAGGGGAATCAACTTTTATGGTTGAAATGAATGAAACAGCAAGCATATTAAATAATTTATCAAATCGTAGTTTAATATTGTTGGATGAAATAGGCAGGGGTACTAGCACCTACGACGGGATTTCAATTGCTTGGGCAATCGCTGAATTTATTCATGAAAATCCAACGGTGAAAGCTAAAACATTATTTGCCACTCATTATCACGAGTTAAATGAAATGACAAACTCGATGTCTCGAATTAAAAATTTCAATGTTTCCATTAAAGAAATTAATAACAAAATATTATTCACCCGTAAATTATTACCCGGTGGTAGTGCACACAGTTTTGGGATACATGTTGCTAAAATGGCCGGAATGCCTAAAAAAGTTTTAGACAGAGCTAATAAAATATTAGCGCAACTGGAAGGGGCTAGAGAAAATAAGGAATACGGAATAGGACGCCCCGGCTTAATAAAATCAAATTTGGTGCCGGCGGAACAGACAATTGGTGCTGAAGGAAATCAAGAGAATTTTGTTGCGGCTATCAATAAGCCATCAGAATTTCAGCGGGCTAAGGGAGGAAATCAATCATCTGAAAAAATGCAGCTAAGTTTTTTTCAATTGAATGATCCGGTATTGGAGAATATAAAAGAGGAGCTTCAAAAAACAGATATTAATACATTAACCCCTATTGAAGCATTAATGAAGCTGAACGAAATAAAAAAAATGATTGGTGGATAGAATCTAATTATGCTAAAAAAAATATTTGTTATTTTATTTTTTCTTTTCATCTTAATAGACGGCTATGCGCAGGAAATTATAAAATTTTGTGGTGCCGATGAAATGCGTATTTCTTATTTGAAACAAAATCATGAAATTGCTGCAGCAGTTATTAAACGGGATGAAGTATTAGAAAAATTTACCCAACAATTTGTTTCAGATTTTTACAGTAAAAAATCTGCTAATACTATTTATACCATTCCTGTTGTATTTCATGTGATACATAATTATGGTGTTGAAAATATTACAGACGCACAATTGCTAGATGGCTTATCTATTTTGAATAAGACATTTCGTAAACAATTGTCGGATACAGCATCTATCGTTAATGATTTTAAACAATTGCACGCCGATTGCGAAATAGAATTCAGCTTGGCAAAATTGGATCCTCAAGGCAATTGCACCAATGGTATCAATCGCATCGCCTCTCCACTATCATTAATTGGCGACCACACTGTTAAATCCCTCATTCAATGGCCCAGCAATAAATATTTGAATGTTTATATTGTATCAAATGCTGCTGGCTTAGCCGGTCATTGTATTTGGCCAAGTGATGCTGATACCATACCAGCATGGGACGGTATAGTAATGGGACATAATTATGTTGGTAGTATTGGAACATCTAACTATACCCAGTCGGTTGTTTTTGCGCATGAGTGCGGACATTATTTGAATTTACACCATATCTGGGGTGGCAATAATGTGCCTGGATTTTATTTTTACCCCTGTGCCGATCCTAATAAGGATTGTAATATCGATGATCTGGTAGCCGATACACCACCAACCATTGGCTGGCAAAGTTGTAATTTAAGCGGGGCATCCTGCGGCAACACTATTGATAATGTACAAAATACAATGGATTATTCCTATTGTAATAGGATGTTTACTTATGGACAGAAAGCAAGGATGGTAGCATGCTTGAATTCCTCTGTAGCTGGTAGAAATAATTTATGGCAGCCAGCAAATTTAAATGCTACAGGTATAACAAGCATTCCTGTTGCATTGTGTGAAGCAGATTTTATATCTAATAAAAGAGTTGTGTGTGAAGGCTCCTCCAATGTAATAACTTTTACAAATATGTCCTCTAACGGCCCTTTTACAAATATTGAATGGTTATTTCCTGGCGGAAACCCACCCTCTTCCTCCACCACTAGTCCCCTTGTAACTTATAATACAAGTGGTAAATATGATGTTACACTAAAAGTTTTATATAATAGCGACTCTATGGTACTTAGCAAATCAAACTATATTTCAGTTTTGCCAAGTGCAGGCAATGCATACCCATTTGCAGAAGATTTTGAAACTATTGCCTCTCTTGATAATTCGAATTGGTTTGCCAATAGTTTCGATACCGTAAATAAATGGCAAATAACAAATACCACTTCTTATGCCGGAACTAAATCCATCATGCTGGATAATTATAATAATGTGATGGCTACAAAAGATGAATTATATAGTGAGATAATTGATTTAACAGGAGCTGCAGCGCTTAATTTAACTTTTAAATACGCATATGCAAAAAAGCTAACAACTAATAATGATCGATTACAATTATATATTACTAATAATTGTAATAATGCATGGCTACAACGATTAAATTTAATTGGCGATGCAATAGAAACGGCACCTGTAAATTCTTCTCCTTTTATCCCTTTCAATAATAATGAATGGAGACAAGCCTCCGTTGTAATACCATTGTCATTTATGACTTCAGGTTTTCGGTTTAAATTTGTTTTTAGTTCTAGCGGTGGTAATAATTTTTATATCGACGATATTAATATTGATGTAAATGCTGGCATTAACTATTTGGATGAAGTATATGCTACTTTTCAGCTTTTCCCAAATCCTACGATACAAAAAATTAATATTTCATTTTTATTATTAGAAGAGAAAAAATTATCTCTTTCTATATTGAATATATTGGGACAATCGATTTTTAAAAAAGATAAAGAAAATTATACAGCGGGCATGCAGTCTATTATAATTGATAGTGAAGGAATTTTGCCCGGTATCTATTTTATTAATGTTTCGGATGGAATTGATAGCTTCAAGAAACAATTTATTGTCATTTCTGATTAGCAAATATATGCTAGTTTACTAGCTATTTTAATTATGGTTTTTATCCATAATAACAAACATCAATTAAAAAAACTAAAATTCACATTGCCATATTTACGTTGCTCAATAAAATGTTCGTTGTTCGAAAAATTAGTTCTAGGGCCATGCTCTATAATAAGCCATCCAGATGGTGCCAGCATTTTTTTATTGAAAACTAATTCCGGAATTAACTCGAAATTCTTCAAATCCAATTCATAAGGAGGGTCTGCAAAAATTAATTGATAGGAGTTGGAGTTTTTTTTAAGAAAAGTAAAAACATCTGATTTTATTATATTTATTTGCATCATTTTATAATCAGCTATTGTTTTTTTTATAAAATCGCAACATTGGTAATTTTGATCCACACTTGTAATGCTGCTGCCGCCTCTTGAAGCAAATTCAAAGCTTATATTACCTGTTCCACAAAACAAGTCAAGGACCTTTAATTCTTCAAAATCAATTATGTTGTTTAACATATTAAAAAGCCCTTCCTTAGCAAAGTCTGTAGTAGGTCTTACCGGTAATTTTTTGGGAGGATATATTTTTCTGCCTTTATGTGTACCACCAATAATGCGCATAATTCCGTTTTAGTTTAACTTTTAATATTTTTATTATTAAAAATAATTTAATAATAAAATTGAAATTTAGGTATACTTTTTTTTATTCAGAAAGCGTCTCAGGAATAACTTTAATACCATCAAATCGTATTTCAATATCATTTTTAAATACAATTGTTAAGAATAAATAACCTGTTTCATCATAAAATTTCCAATCACCCTCTTTAGCACCTCCAGCGTACTTGCCCGTTTGCCTTTCATTGCCATTCAAATAATAAAAAAATTGTTTACCATCGGGTACGCCATCAATAAAATTCCCTTTAAAACGTAGTTGGCTATTTTCTGTAAAATAATGTTTCCATTCTCCATCACGTTTTCCTGATTTATAAGCCCCTTCTTCTCTGTAGCCTTGTAACTCATATAACCAAACACCTTCTTTTTGCCCATCCAGAAATTCTCCTTTTGTAATAACTTTTCCGCTATCGTTATATTCAATCATAACGCCATCTACCAAATTATTTCTATAGTTTTCTTCTAATAATAAATTCCCCGATTCATAAAACCATTTCCAAACACCTTGGGCTTTTCCATTTCTGTCGTATATTCCTTTTTGTTCTATTTTTTCATTGTTGTGATAAAACACCCATTCCCCAATTCGCTTACTATTAATATATTCCCCTTGCGATTTTATTTTTCCATCAGGATGAAATTCTTTCCATATACCTTGCTGTCTGCCTGCAGTATCTAGTATTCCTTCAGCAGTTAAAAATCCTTCCACGAATACTTGTGCAGCAATTACTTTCCCATTATTAGAAAATTCCCTATGGATACCCTCTGCAACATCATCTTTATAAGTTCTTGTAAAATGAATTTGCCCTGTACTAAAATATTCTGTTCTTACATCAAGTTTTGCCAATTCGGGTACATTGGTTTGTAATGCACCATTAATATATTTTGTTGTATTGTTAAGACTTCCAGCTATTGAATATTCTTTCAAATAGCCATTCATTTTATTATTTGAAAAGGGCACCTCTTGTTTGATATTGCCGTTAGGATAAAATTCTTTCCATACACCCTGTTTTAAGGACATTAAATCTTTTCGATTAATAATTTCCTCCTTTTGAATAAATCCCAATTTATATTCTGTAATAGAAATGATGGTACTGTCGGGTTCAAATTCGAATCCTGTGCCATCTTCCTTTCCATTTAAATATGGAATGATTTGTTTTATTTTTCCAATATTGCTTTTAGTTCCGGAGGGTTTGTAGTATTTGCTTGTATTTTTCTGTTTTATATCATTTTCAAAATACTCGCTTGTAATTAAATAGTTTTCTTTGGCATCAAATGTTTTCTTTAATCCATTTTTTTTGCCATTCATATAATTAAATTCAAAGGCTAGTTCGCCTAATTCATTATAGAATTTCCAAATGCTATCTAAAAGAAATTTTTTTCTGTTACCTTCTGATTTTATATGCCCATTTTCTGAATAGGTTTTCCAATAACCATTTGGTTTTCCATCGAGCATTGTTCCCTCGCTGGAAATTTTTCCATTATCGAAATAAAAGATGTTGTAACCGTTATTGTTAATCGTTTGGTTCGGCTGAGCAATTAATGTTACGGGTAATAAAAATAAAATAATTTTTAAATAAATACGCATAGTATATTCATTAGCTTATAACAAAGTTACACATTATATTTAAAAAATGATAGAAGCATTGGTGGGGCTATTGTGCTTTATTTTTTATTAAAATATCGATTTCGGAATAACTTTATTTAATAATGATGCCGCTGTTTTAAAAAAATAAAATTGTTTTGAAAGGGAAAATGTTACTATTTAAGATTTTAAAATAGTACTGTCAATTTTTAAAATGAACGATTAAGTCAGTTTTTCAATTAGATAGTGGTTCCTGTTTACTGAATTTCTAGAAATCAGTTCGCCCAAAAATCCTGTGAGGAATAATTGGGTTCCTATTATCATGGCTACCAAAGCGAGATAAAACAATGGTTTGTCGGTAACATCGCGGGTGGGGATGGAGTAAAATGATTTATAAACCTTTTCGCTAATCAACAAAAAAGATAAACCGCCACCAAATAAAAATGATAATGTTCCTAATAAGCCAAAAAGGTGCATAGGGCGTTTTCCAAACCTTGAAACAAAAGTAATGGACAATAAATCCAAAAAACCATTTATAAAACGTTCGAAACCAAATTTGGTTTTACCGTATTTGCGTTCATAATGCTGTACTTCTTTTTCTTCAATTTTGGTAAACCCTGCCCACTTAGCTATTACAGGGATAAAACGATGCATTTCTCCATATACTTCAATATTTTTTATTACATCTTTTTTATATGCTTTTAAGCCACAATTGAAGTCGTGTAAATTATTAATGCCACTTACCTTTCGTGTAGCCCAATTAAATAGTTTTGTTGGCAGCGTTTTACTAATAGGGTCGTAACGTTTTTTTTTCCAGCCCGATACTAAATCATTGCCATCCAAAGTGATCATTTTATATAAATCAGGGATTTCATCTGGGGAGTCTTGTAAATCAGCATCCATAGTAATTATTACATCGCCATCAGCTTTTTCAAATGCTACATTCAATGCGGCTGATTTACCATAATTTCTGCGGAATTTTATTCCTTTAATATTGGGGTTTTTTGATGATAATGTTTCAATAATTTTCCAAGAATTATCTTTGCTGCCATCATCAATTAATATCAATTCATAGGAAAAAGCGTTAGCTGTCATCACCTTTTCAATCCAATTGCAAAGTTCAGACAGCGATTCTTCTTCATTTAATAAGGGAATTACAACCGATATATCCATAATGAAACAAATGTATAAATAAATCCATGATATTTTTGTTTACCTGTAAAAAAATAAGAATTTTTGTACTTTAATTGTTCTTGCTATATTTTGGAATAGGATAGTTCTTTTTGGTGATTGCTATTACTTGCTTTGTCTTATTTTTATTTAGTTTCGAATGTTTTATATTAATTAATATTGTATGCTTTTAATTTTTATAGTTATTGGAGGCATTAAATTAAAATATTGTTTTTTTCTAAAAAAATTATAAAATCTAATATAATCCTATGTTAAAGCTTCAAATTTTAATTCTAATTATTTTTCAAAAAATATTAGTTTTAGCCCAAATAAATAACCCTTATTGTGTTTATTTGATTGGTGATGCTGGTTCAGATACTATTGCTGGGAATGCATTGCTGATGTTAAAAGAGGAGTTGTTATTACATCCCAATAGCACAGTAATATTTTTAGGCGATAATGTATATCCTAGCGGATTAAAATCGAAGGATCCATTGTCGGCAAGTCATTTAGAGTCGCAGTTGAATATATTAAAAAATTATAAAGGAAATGTTTATTTCATTCCAGGTAATCACGATTGGCAAGCACAAGGCCATAAGGGCTTAAAAAGAGTATTAAATCAGCAAATTTATGTAGAAGATTATTTAAAAAACAATACAAGTGTTGCTAATAAAGCTAGCTCAACTTTTTTGCCTAAAAATGGATTGCCTGGCCCTGAATCTTTGCTTATAAATGATAAACTTCGATTAGTAATTATTGACACACAGTGGTTTTTACATTTGTATAAAAAAACTGTTGTTGTTTCTAAATCATATACTAAAAAATTATTTTTTTTTCAGTTGGATAGCCTATTAAACCTTGCAAAGGAACAAGGCGAGCAGCTAATAATTGCCATGCATCATCCAATGTTTACAAATGGAAAACATGCCGCCAATAAGCAGCCGCTGCGTTTTTTAATTAGTTATACTCCCTTTCGCATATTTGGATTTTTGGGCTTGAATCGTTTGCTTTCCCAAGATTTGGCGCATCCACAATATAAAAAAATGCGTAATGAAATGTTGGAATTATTTAATGAACATAATAATATAATTTGTGCTTCGGGGCATGACCATAATTTACAATGTTTCCTTTCAGGCACTAATCGTTATATAGTAAGTGGGGCAGGAAGTAAGTTGTCGCATTTCCAAAGTAAAAATAAATTTAATTCGGTCTTTCAGGATGATAAAAGAGAGGGCTTTGTTAAAATTGAATATGCTGCCGATGGAAGCCACAAAACTATTATATATAGGGTAGGGAAAAAAGAAATGCTCGTGGATAGTTTTTAATTAATTTTTTTTAATTCTTTATCAATTGCCATCTTTACAATATTGATCTATTAATTTATATGCCTTCTCGTTATTTAAGCCATCAGCTTTAGCTAAATCTTTACAAGCACCTTTTTTATCCCCCGATGCAAATTTTACTGCAGCCCTATTTATATAGGCAGGTGAATAATCAAATTTTATTTTTATAGCCAAATCAATATCCTGCAGAGCTTCTTTATATTTTTTTAATCCTCCTTTTGCTAAACCCCTATTCATATATGCAACAATATTTTTAGGGTCTAGGATTATCACCTCGTCAAAATCGCTTATGGCACCTGCATTATTGTTTATATTTATTCGGCAAGCACCTCTAATTATTAAGGCATCAATATTGTTTGGTTCATATTCTATAAAGCGGCTGAGGTCTTTGTCGGCACCCGAGAAATCTTCTTCTTTATATTTTGTTTTTCCTCTCCAGAAATATGCATCATTATTTTCGGGGTTTAATTCTATAACTTTATTGAAATCAATAAGTGCAAGCACATAATCTTTATTTATACTGTTATATATTATCCCCCGTTTCATGTAAGCATTTTCAAATTTTGGCTGAATTTCAATTACTAAGGAATAATCCTCAATGGCTAGTTTGGATGCTTGCCTGGCAGCATAAAGTAAACCTCTTTGGTACAAGGCAGAGGCATCTTCAAAATTTATATTTATTGCTTTATTATAATCTAACAATGCTTCCTTACTTTTTCCTTGTGAAAATTGCGAAATGCCTCGCTCAAGAAAAATGGATCCTATGCTAGAGTCTATTGCTACAGCTTTATCAAAGTTTTTCATTGCATTTTTATAATCTTTAAGTTTTGTTTGTATTATCCCTAATTTGTAATAGCCTATATATATACTTGGATTAGCTTTTATCGCCTTTTTATAATCTTTTATGGCATCCGAATAAAATCTAGTTGCAACTTTTATATCATTGTACTTTAAATGTACGTTTCCCGAATCCGATTTATTATTACCCATCTCCATATAGTTAATAGAAATCGGTTTCACAGCCTGATCTGTTTGCGATTGAAGCAGAAGTGGATGTATTAAAAAAAAACTATAAAATAATATTAAGGTCTTCATAATTTTTATAGTAAATTATGTGTGTTTTTTTTAAATAGAAGAAATATCAATTTGAATTAACAACTATTTGTATTTAAATAATGTGTTTAATTTAATGGGTTCTTTTAATGATTAGTATTTGTTGCTTATTAATTTAAAAAAGTAATAATATTTAAACTTAGTTGTATTTTTTTATTCAAACAAATTGAAAAATACAGGTTAGTGAAGTTTTCAAAATAAATCCGCAAATTAAATGGTTCAAAAACTGTGTATTTTTCTTTTGTTTTGATACAAAAGAAACAAAAAATCAAGAACAAACGATTCCTCCCCACCTGCACCCCTGCATCGCGTTTGTACCTTCCTCACGCGCGTTTTCATAAGGATATTTTTTGCAAAAAAATGAAATCATCTGTTTTTATTAATATATCTGTTTTGTCGAAATTTTTTTGAAAGCCTTACTAAGTAAAGAATAATTGTTAGGGGGGAGCTTATTATGGAACCTAAACCTTATATCATGCATGAGATTGCACCTATATGTTTATAATTGTAATCTATTGTTTTCTATGAAAACAATAGCTTCATTTAAGTATTTATTTTGAAATCTAAAATTACTTTACTTCCATTTTCTTTAAAGGAAACTTTGTCGGCGAGGTGTCGCATTAAAAATACGCCACGACCATTTAAATTTTCTACATTTTCCGGATTAGTAGGGTCAGGTAAATTGTCGAAGTCAAATCCGGCACCTTCGTCTTTTACAATAAAGGAAACTTGGGTAGGAGAAGATTTAAAAGTGATGTCAATATTTTTATTTTCGTTTGATTTATTGCCATGATATATAGCGTTATTAACAGCCTCTGTTAGAGCCACTAGTATATTGCCATAATAATCCTGATTTATACTAAAGAGCTCGCAAACACCGTCTATCATTTTTTCCACTAAAATGATATTTTCAGTTCTGGAGGAAATTCTTATCTTTTGATTTGCTGCTA
>CAMBDK010000045.1 GCA_945865315.1 Chitinophaga pinensis
TTTAAGTTATTCATCCGGCAGATTAACAAATGGCTGGGCATTTAATTTTGCCGGATCCTATAAACGTAATGATGGCTGGTTTGATAATATGCATAGCCGGATGTGGTTTTATTATGGGAAAGTTGAAAAAAAAATTGGTCGCCATTTAATAGGCATTCAGGCATTAGGAGCGCCTCAAACATCAGCTCAACGCGATTTCAGAATAGCATATCCTGTTACGGCTTATAATAATGAGTTTGGCTTTAATTTAGGTATGGATACAGCAAACGTTCCTGCGGTTGCATTAAATAAAGAAAGAGGACGGAGGTATAACCCAAGCTGGAATTTTTTAACACGAACAAAAGAGGGTAAAACAGCACCTGAGATTTTTAATACAAGTATTAATAGTTTTCATAAACCGATATTTTCAATAAAAGATTTTATTGCCATAAATGAAAAATTAAATTTGTCAACGATTGCTTACGCATCTTACGGAAGAGGTTACGGAACTCAATTAGCGGGTGGAAATGCCGGTTATGAGGCATCAACAGGAAGACAAAATTTACAATTGATTTATGACCAAAACACGGCTCCTACGCAAACTATATCAACAGGTGAAAACTTTTCATCAACCTGGATTAGAAAAAACCATAACGACCATAATTGGTATGGAGCATTAGCCACATTAAATTACAAATTAAATAACAGCATAAATATATCCGGTGGTTTAGACGGCAGACTATACAAAGGTTTTGTTTACAGCACTTTTGGAGATTTATTAGGAGGCGACTTAGTGAAGGATGCCAGTGTTATTAATAACGACAAAAACACTCTTGCAACGAATAAAATAACGGGAGATAAATATGTTCAAAATATAGAACGTTTTGTTCGATGGGCAGGAGCTTTTGCAATGGCAGAGTATAAAAAAGAAAAGTTGTCAGGTTTTGTGAATCTAAGTGCTGCCTCAAGTTGGTACAAACAACAAAATTACTTCTTAAAAAAACAAATCGAAGTGGGTGATACTACTTTACTGATTGGTTATAATGATGCAATTACCTACAATGGTCAAACATATGATAGAAACTCCGATGGATTAAAAGTGAATCAAACGGAATGGAAACGTTTATTGGGATACACCCTTAAAGCCGGTGCTAATTACAATTTAACCGAACATACGAATCTTTTTGTCAATGTAGGTCATTTAAACAGAGCTCCACTTATCAATTTTGTATTCAGAGCCGATAATAAAGAATTTAATAAAGTAAATAACGAGGTAATTAACTCAGTGGAGTTAGGGTATAGTTATTCGGGTTCAAATTTTACCGGAAATATAAACGGATATTATACAATATGGAATAACAGACCCACTACTGCAAGTTTTACAATAAATGGAGAAAATATCAGCACCACCGCCACAGGAATGAAAGCCAGGCACACGGGGATAGAATTTGATGGCGTTTATAAAATCACTTCTAAATTGAGTTTAGAAGCTATGGCAAACATTGCGGACTGGGAATGGGTTTCAGTTGCCACTGCTACTATACTTGATGATGACGGGAATGTAATAAGTGAGCAAAAATTTGATCCACGAGGAGTTAAAGTGGGCGATGCTGCCCAAAACACTTATGCGGCAAGCATCAGATATGAGCCGATTAAGAGATTATATATTAAACCACAATTTAATTATTTTGGTAAAAATTATTCCAATTTTAGTCCGGATGGATTAGTCATTACCAATATTTCAACCGGTTATGGTCCCAATACCGGTCGTCAATCATGGCGTATGCCCGATTATTTTCTTGTAGATTTAAATGCCGGCTACGGTTTAAATGTGTGGAAAATAAAATTGGATATCAGAGCTTCTTTGATAAATGTTTTAAATACTTTTTTTATATCAGATGCTCAAAATAATAATTTCGGAAATAGTTCAGCTTTTGATGCGGCTTCTGCATCTGTAAATGTTGGTATGGGGCGTAGATGGCAAGTATCTTTAACAGCAACTTTTTAATTTTATTGCAATTACAGATGAAAACATTTAAATTTACAATGCTCCTTTTTTCAATGGTTGCTTTCAGCAATTGTAAAAAAGAAAACAAAATAAATAAAAACCTGGAAGGTGTTTGGAACTTAACAGAGTACAATAGATCCGGTGGTTTTACAAAATCCGATTTTACTCAGGATAAAATGTCCTTGGAGTTTAGTAGATATAAAAAAGCATATACCCAAACTATGAAAGGCGTATTTGTAGTGGATTTTACAGATCAAGCTATGGTTGACGTTAGAGATACATTTTCTTATGAATTAAAAAATGATGAATTCGTTATATCAAAAATTAAAGCAGGTTCTAAATACACCACACTATTAAAAAACCGTTTTAAAATAGAAGAATATAAAGATAATAAATTAAAAATAGTTAGAATAGACAGTACAGACTTATACATAAAAGCAACCAAATAATTTAGCTTTTCATTCGTGGTGCAACAAAACAAAAAATTACAAAAATTCTTATCCGGATTGCCGGTGATGATTTTTATTATACCATGAATGGCCTAAATGCAATACATAAAGGTATTGAACTTGATTTTTTTTATAAGCTGCTTAAAAATTTGGATGTAGAAGGTTTAGCTTCTTTTGGAGAATAAACATCAAAAACAGAAGACCAGGTATTTTTGTTTGATATCAACACCGACAGGCCAACTGATACTATTAATTTCAGTGCCAAAGGCATGCATGTTGGCGACGCTTTAATGCAAATAACGCGCTTGTATTCATGGGCGTGGGCCGACGATTTAATTTAGGACTGAGGGTAACATTTTAATCCTGAAATAATAATGAATTATAAATCCATACATTACTTTACTAAAGCTGATTTTTAATTTTGAAAACATACAATACTCTTTCAGAAGTCCAGTCCGACTTATATAGCAATACCATTAATTGTGTTGCATTAACCCAATCATATATAAACAGAATAAAATTAAATAGTCATCTAAATGCTTTTTTAGAAGTTTTTGAAAAATCAGCAATTGAAAAAGCTATTTTGGTGGATGCTAAAATAAAAAATGCAAGAGCCGGAAAACTTGCAGGGATGGTTATTGCTATTAAAGATAATATTTGTTATAAAGGACACAAGGTTTCTGCATCATCAAAAATTTTAGAAGGATTTGAATCACTTTATAGCGCTACGGTAGTTGAACGTATTTTAGCTGAAGATGGAATAATTATAGGACGAACAAATTGTGATGAATTTGCTATGGGCAGCTCAAATGAAAATTCAGCTTTCGGAAAAGTATTAAACCCACACAATATTAAATGTGTTCCAGGCGGATCGTCGGGAGGCTCAGCAGTAGCAGTAGCTGCAGACCTTTGTCTTGCTGCACTTGGCACAGATACAGGAGGTTCTATTCGTCAACCAGCATCGTTTTGTGGCGTGGTAGGGTTAAAACCAACTTATGGAAGAGTTTCGAGACATGGCGCTATTGCTTACGCATCGTCATTCGATCAAATTGGCCCAATAACTAAAAACATTGATGACGCCGCACTATTAATGGAAGTGATTTCAGGAAAAGATGAATACGATAGCACTGTTTCTTCTGCACCAGTGCCAAACTATTCAAAAGAATTAACGGCAAACAGTCTTCTTCCCTCAGGAACAGCTGCTAAAAAGTATAGGGTAGCTGTTCTAAACAATTGCATTGAAAGCTCCGGTTTAGATTCAGAAATAAAATTACGTATTAACGAAATAATAAAAAAACTTAAAGCGGAAGGCAATATTGTTGAAGTAGTAGATTTCCCATATCTCGATTATCTGGTACCCTCCTATTATGTATTAACAACGGCAGAAGCATCCTCTAATTTAGCTCGATATGCAGGCATTACATACGGTTACCGCAGTTCAAACGGCAGCAATAATTTAAATATTACAAATGCTAATGAAGTGCCAACAGCTGCAAGCCTTGATATGGTTTATAAAAAATCTCGATCGGAGGGTTTTGGAACGGAGGTTAAGCGAAGAATTATGCTTGGAACATTTGTATTAAGTTCTGGTTATTATGATGCTTATTATTCGAAAGGGCAAAAAGTTCGCAGAATAATTAAAAACAAAACGGATGAAATTTTAAAAAATTACGATTTTATTTTATTGCCCACAACTCCGGGAACAGCTTTTGAATTCGGTCAGAAAAGTGCCGACCCTATTGCTATGTACCTAGAAGATATTTTTACTGTTCAAGCAAATATTACTGGACTTCCAGCAATTTCTTTACCATTGGGAAAACATTCTAATGGCTTACCTTTTGGTATTCAACTAATGGCAAAAAGTTTTGCCGAAAGCGAATTACTTTCCTTTTCAAAACTATTGATGGCTAATTATTAAATATTAATTGAGTTAAATTAATATTTTTTTTACGGTACCGTTGAAATCCGAATTCTTAATTTTTGATACTAAAAAAATGCTTTGTAATATTGCTTTATCGTTACGATATTTGCAAGAACGAAATTATATAAAAAATAATTTTGCTTAGCATACAATGAAAAAACACAAGTTCGTTCATGTACTCATTTTTTACATTATTTTTCTTTGGATAGGATCTGGAGTAAAGTACTCTTTTTCTCAAGTAAAAAATACAATCAACATATCGCAAGACGACCCCATTTTAGCTGCATTAGATAGCTTAAACATGCTGACTTTATTTGAAAAAGGCTATGCTAAGATTAAATACCCCATCAATTTCAAGTATCATTTTTCAATAGATTCGGTACCAAAATACGACGATATGGTATATGAAGCGCGATTAGCAAGATTAGATGCACTTTCACCATTTGACCTACAATACAATATTTATGTTCAAGGGTATATTGATATGTATACATTAAGAAGGCGAGAGTTAGTATCCAGGGTGATGGCACTTTCACAATTGTATTTCCCCATGTTTGAACAAATATTAGATAAATATAATTTGCCTTTAGAATTAAAATATTTGGCAATTTGCGAATCAGCATTAAATCCTTTAGCAAAAAGTAAATCTGCTGCTATGGGCTTATGGCAATTTATGTATCCCACAGGAAAAATGTTTGGGTTAAATGTAAGTTCTTATATTGACGAACGATGTGACCCATATAAATCAACAATTGCAGCTTGCGAATATTTTAAATACTTATTTCAACTTTTTGGCGACTGGCAATTGGTGCTTGCAGCATATAATGGTGGACCAGGAACAGTAAGCAAAGCAATACGAAGAAGTGGTGGAAAAAAAACATTCTGGGAGATCCGCCCATTTTTACCTAAGGAAACCCAAGGGTATGTTCCGGCATTTATTGCAGTGAACTATGTTATGAATTATACTTCTGAGCATAATTTTCGCTCAGCCATCCCTAAAAAAACATTTTTAGAAGTAGATACAATTAGAATAATTAAACAACTTTCGTTTGATAGAATTGCTTTTTTATTAAATATTTCGGAAGACGAACTTAGGTATTTAAATCCTATTTATCGTAAGGGTGTAATACCTGTATCCCCTGAAGATCCAAGCTTTCTAACTCTTCCTTCTAATAAGATTGCCCTATTTATGAATAACGAAAATTTAATTTACAATTATCCAAAGCAAGAAATTTCAAGTTCGAATAATTTAAATGTTAGAAAAGAAACAAAAATACATATTGTTAAGAAGGGCGAAGGTTTAATATCCATTGCAAAAAAATATGGATGTACTGTTTCAGATATCAAAACCTGGAATGTAATTACTGCCAATACAATAAATCCAGGAAGAAAATTAAATATATATTTTGACCAAAAAAATAGTGAAAACACAGAAATTACTGAAGGTTCAAATAAAAAAGCTATTTCATCCAAGACAATAATCTCAAATATTATTGCTAATAAAGGCAAGCAAACAAACAATTTTAAATATTACACTATAAAAAAGGGGGATTCATTGTACAAAATTGCTCAAAAACACAATACTACAATTGATGAAATTAAACAATTGAATAAATTGGGTGTGAATTATAATTTATTACCAGGAAAGCAAATAATTGTTGCTGCATTTTAAATTTCAAACTTTATTAAAAAAATTTATAGCCATACATATTATACAAATTTTGGAATATGAATTGAGTGTAACAAAAATTGCCTACAATTATCAATGGTTCGGTATTGAATCTGGCTTAGTTCTATTTACAAAATAACCAAATAAAGCAGCAGTAAAGAACATAATAAGACTGTATATAGCTGGAGGGATGCTCATTGCACTGTTTCCTAATACACTCAGAGCTATATAAATTGCAAGAGTGCCATTATGAATACCAATTTCCATACCAATGGCTATCGCCTGTTTCTTTCCTAAATGAAACAAACGAGGGATAAAATATCCTAGGCCCATACTCAATAAATTAAATACAAGTGCAGCCATACCCACATCTTGAAAATACTGGATGATATGAGATCTTTCCTTGAGAATAGCCAGTATAATAATGAGGGCCAAAAAAATAGCAGAAGTTATTTTTACAGGTTTTTCCAATTTAAAAGCTAGTGTTTGAAATTTGGAACGCAACAACATGCCAATGGCTACAGGAAACAAAACAATCATACACACTTCAATTACTTTTTTAAATTGCATGGGAATTACTTGATCGGATTGCATAAAAAAAGCTATGGCAAAATTTACAATAAAAGGAAGTGTAAAAAGAGCGAGCACACTATTAACAGCAGTTAGTGAAACGTTGAGCGCCACGTCTCCTTTTGCTAAATGGCTGTATAAATTTGCCGTAGCGCCACCCGGTGCTGCCGAAAGAAGTATTAAGCCAACAGCTAATTCTGGTGGAAGTTTAAAAGTTATTGCGATAAAAAAACAGATTACAGGTAAAACTAGCATTTGGCAAACTAGCCCTATCAATATAGCCTTGGGGTAAACAACTACCCTCTTAAAATCTTCAATGGTAAGAGAAAGCCCCAAGCCCATCATGATGATTGCAATTGCCAGAGGTAATAATAAAGTTGTAAGAATGGAAGTTTCCATATAAAAAAATTATGTTAATTATTATTAAAAGTAAAAAAAAAAATGGAATAAGTCGGAACAAAATATTAATTTAACAAGGAACTAATAAAAAAATTATCCAGCCCAGCCTTCTCTATCCAAGCTACGGTATTGAATGGCTTCAGCCAGATGGCTTGTTTCAATTGTGATACAATCATCCAAGTCGGCAATTGTACGAGCTACTTTTAAAATTCGATCATAAGCGCGAGCGGATAATCCTAATTTTTCCATTGCTGTCTTCAATAAATTATTCCCAGCCGCATCAATTTTACAGATATCGCGCAATTGTTTAGAAGTCATTTGAGCATTACAATGTACCCCATCATTTAATAAATAACGTTTCTCCTGAACTTCGCGCGCCTTAATAACTCTATCCCTTACAACAGAACTTTTTTCAGATAAACGTTCAGCCGCCAACTCGTTAAATGACACAGGTGTTACCTCCACATGAATGTCTATCCTATCCAGTAAGGGTCCTGAAATTTTATTCAAATATTTTTGCACAGTACCCGGAGGGCATACACAATCCTTCTCTGGATGGTTGTAATACCCACAGGGACATGGGTTCATAGCAGCTACCAACATAAAACTTGCAGGATATTCGACAGAAAATTTTGCTCTGGAAATAGTTACAACACGATCTTCCAAAGGTTGACGCATAACTTCAAGCACTATTCGTTTAAATTCAGGTAACTCGTCGAGGAACAAAACGCCATTATGCGCCAAGGAAATTTCTCCTGGCTGCGGAACACTTCCACCACCAACAAGAGCAATATCAGAAATTGTATGGTGTGGGGAGCGGAAAGGGCGTGTAGCAACCAGCCCTATATTTTTACCCATCTTACCTGCAACACTGTGGATCTTTGTTGTTTCGAGTGCCTCAAATAAATTTAGAGGTGGCAAAATAGTTGGCAAACGTTTTGCAAGCATTGTTTTTCCTGCACCTGGCGGACCTATTAAAATAACATTATGACCTCCAGCAGCGGCTATTTCCAAGGCTCTTTTTATGTTTTCCTGTCCTTTTACATCAGCGAAATCGAACTCATTTTCATTTAATTTTAAAAAAAATTCATCGCGGGTATTAACTACAGTTTGCTCAAGTACAATATTTCCATTAAAAAAACCAATAACCTCTTTTATATTTTCAACACCATACACCTCCAAACCACTAACAATAGCAGCCTCTTTAGCATTTTTTTTAGGGAGAATAATACCTTTAAATTTTTCTTCTTTCGCTTTTATGGCAATCGGTAAAACTCCTCTTATAGGCTGTAAGCCACCATCTAAAGAAAGTTCACCCATGATGATATACTCATGCACCTTATCTGATATTATTTGCCCTGATGCAGCTAAAATCCCGATGGCTATTGTTAAATCATAAGCCGAGCCCTCCTTTCTAATATCGGCCGGAGCCATATTAATAACAATACTTTTGCCAGGCATTTTAAAACCATTATTTTTCAATGCCGCATCAACGCGCTGCTGACTTTCCTTTACAGCATTATCTGGAAGGCCTACTAAAAGAAAATTTATACCTGGATTTATGTTAGTTTCAACTGTTACAGTTGTAGCATTTATTCCATAAACTGCGGAACCGAAAGTTTTTACTAGCATTTATAATAATTTTAAGAGCTTGTTAAAATAAAGGTAATAAATAGATAACAGAAATTGCATCCTCTTTTTTTGCTTATTTCATCCGAAAAATGATAAGAGAAATAATAGAATATTTAAAAAGACATTACTAATTAAACAAATTATTTTCAATAAAATGTATCAAGGAGTGAATCACCTTAATATGTATCTCCTGCACTCTGTCGGCATACTGGCTGTATGGAGCGCGTATTTCAATGTCGCATAAATCAGCCATATTGCCACCATTTTTGCCTGTTAAACCTATTACCGTCAATCCTTTTTGCTTAGCTACCTGGATGGCTTTAATAATATTAACGGAATTACCGCTTGTACTTATAGCCAATAGGACGTCTCCATTATTACCGAATGCTTCAACATAACGCGAAAAAACTTTTTCATAACCATAGTCGTTGGAAACGCATGAAATATATGAAGCATCAGAAATGGAAACAGCAGGCAAGGCCTTCCTATCTTCACGAAACCTGCCACTTAACTCTTCGGCAAAATGCATTGCATCGCACATAGAACCTCCATTACCACAGGATATCACTTTGTTTCCACTTTTAAAAGCATGGGTTAATGCTATGCCAGCCTTTTCAATAGAATCAATATTTTTTTTGTCCGCTATAAATTGTTCTAAAAGATTATATGCTTCTTTTAAGTTATTTTCGATAAGAAATTTGCTCATATGACCTTTATAATTAAGCTTATTACTAATATAAAAAAAATAGAATTTATTCGAAATTTAAAAAAGCAAAAATATTTTTATTACTAGTTAAAACATTGAATCCTTCATTTCGATTAAAATAAAAGGATCTAAATCATTTTTGTAATTTTTAAAATATTATGAAATTTAAAAAATCCTATTTGAAAGATAAAATTAAGTCCTTTTTAGATACTATTTAAAATTATTTATTTACGATTTTAATTAATCTCATTATTTTTTCAAATAAATGAAAAATTAATACAGGATTGTGATGTCCAATAAATATTTTCTTTAAGATTTTTTTTCACCAAAACATTATATAGAAATATTACAAGATTTTAAATATTTATACCCTCCCCTATCTCATTATTTTAAAATTAGTGTATTAAAAAGATATTAATCAGGGCGAGACAATAATATTATTAATTTACTCAGAAGGGAAAATTAATCATAAAATGGTATAATAATTGAAATTAAAAGCGATATTTACAATAAATTCTAATCTTATGAAAAACAAACCAGTTCTATTAATTTCGATGTTAATTATAGTTTTTAATGGGGTAAGTCAAAACGATAAAAATAAAATAAAAAAAACAAATACAATGGCTAATACAATAGTAAAAACGAATGAAGAGTGGAAAAAACTGCTAAGTCCAGAGCAGTATAATGTACTTCGTGAAAAAGGCACTGAAATGCCTTTTAGTGGGAAATACTACCTTCATAAAGAAAAAGGCTTGTATGGATGCTCTGCCTGCGGTGAAGTTCTATTTAAATCTGACACAAAATTTGATGCAGGCTGCGGATGGCCAAGCTTTTCGGATGTACTGGACTCCAGCAAAGTAAATTATATAAAGGATAAAACGCATGGCATGTTGCGTACTGAAATAACTTGTGCGCGTTGTAATGGTCATTTAGGTCATGTATTTGAGGATGGCCCTGCACCTACCGGATTGCGCTATTGTATTAACTCTGTTTCTATAGAATTTAAAAAGTAAATTTATTAAATTTAAAAATATTCTTTAATAAGGCATTGTTAAAAAATAACTAATACATTTTGTCTTTTTCTTTTACAGCTATTTACTTTAATTCCATAATTTAATAATTTCCTTTGATTTATGGTTAAGCAAGCTTATTTTTGCATAAAATTAGGCATTCCTACCTAAGGATAAACATAAAATAAATTTTAAAACCAAAAAAAAATGACAAAAAAAACAACAGCGAAGCTTATTGCCGCATTAACAATTGCAACATTTGCATTTACAGCGCCACATCAAAAAAAAGAATTAATTTATAATGTTGATACAAAAATAACCAAGGCAGCGTGGCTTGGTAAAAAAGTTACAGGACAACACGAAGGAAATATAAGTGTTTTAAGTGGTAACATTAAAAACGATCGTGACATAATTTTAGGAGGAACAATTGATTTTGATATGAATTCAATAACATGTACCGATATTAAAGAGAAGGATTCCAATGATCAATTAATAGGGTTTTTAAAATCAGAGAATTTTTTTAATGTTGCAAAAAGTTCAACAGCAAAATTTGAAATCACTAAAGTAACAAAACAAGCTTCCTTAGTTCCAGAAAATGATTACGATGTAACTGGTAAACTAACTATTAAGGGAATTACAAATGAAATAAATTTCCCAGCAAAGATAAAAATGGATGATAAAACAATTGTAGTAATTGCTAAAATAATTGTTAATCGCACAAAATTTGATATTAAATATGGATCAGCAAGTTTTTTCGATAAGATAGGTGATAAGGCAATTAGTGACGAATTTGAGATCAACCTAGACTTAGTAGCAAGAGTAAAATAGTGTTGAGGTTAAAAAAAATCAGCCTATAAAAGAATGAGATATAATTTTCATTCTTTTATAGGCTGATTTTTTTTAAAATATTTTTTTTGTTCCTATTATTATATTTTATTAGTTATTCAACATTACCGGCATTACCAGCATCAGAACATCTTCGGAAGGATTTTCTTTATCAGTAGGCAATAATATACCAGCACGATTAGGAGCGCTCATTTCAAGATTTACATTTTCGCAACCTAAATTACTTAACATTTCTGCTAAAAATTTAGAGTTAAATCCAATTTCCATATCTTCACCAGCATACTGGCATGTTAATCGCTCACTGGCTTCATTAGCAAAATCTAAGTCTTCAGCTGAAATACTTAGTTCACTTCCTGCTATTTTTAAACGAATTTGATGTGTTGTTTTATTTGAAAAAATAGATACCCGGCGAATAGAATTTAAAAACGAAACGCGATCAATAGTTAATTTATTAGGGTTTTCTTTAGGTATAACAGCTTCGTAATTAGGGTATTTCCCGTCAATTAAACGACATATTAAATTTGTATTTTCAAAAGCGAAATATGCATTTGTTTTATTGTATTCAATTTTCACAATGCCACTAACACTAGCTAAAGTATTCTTTAATAATGTTAATGGTTTTTTAGGAATAATAAATGCTGATGATGTAAGAGCCTTTGCATCGGTTCTGCGGTAACGAACTAATTTATGAGCATCGGTTGAAACAAAGGTTATATCATCGGCAGATAACTGACAAAAAACACCAGACATAACAGGTCTTAACTCATCATTTCCGGTAGCAAACAATGTTTTGTTAATAGCAAATGCCAATACACTTGCATCAATTTCAAGTGAAGATGCCGATTCAATATTTGGCAATTTCGGAAATTCGTCGCCATTAAATCCTGTGAGTTTATATTTACCATAATCCGAAATAATTTCAATTCCGAACTTTGTGCTATCTATATTAAATGTTAAAGGCTGTTCTACAAAAGTTTTTAGTGTTTCGAGCAATAGTTTTGCCGGAACAGCAATAGTACCAAAATCTTTGGACTCTATATTGATAATAGTAGACATTGTAGTTTCTAAATCTGAAGCAGAAATCTTCAATTTATTTTTATCAATTTCAAACAAAAAATTATCTAAAATAGGTAATGAATTATTTGAATTTAGCACACCACCAATGGCTTGTAATTGTTTTAATAAAGAATTACTGGAAACAATAAATTTCATATTTTAATATTTTATTTTTAATTTAAATAAATCGCAAATTTTTTAAAGTTCAAAGATAGTACATTTACATAAATAAAATATTTTTATGCTCTTTTAAAGTTACAACCGACTTTTCAACAAAAACAGAACTTTTTCCCTAAGCTTTGTATAGAGAAAAACTGTTAATAAAACATTGTTTTTAAACACTTTATACCCAATATTTAGTTCGAACTACATCTATTTACAATACTTGGCTGCCTACTTAGGATTAGACTTCTGGAAATAACTTGAGGGGGGAAAGGCTTTACCAAATATATAATATTGAAGCATTACAAAATCTTTTCCATTATCGAGCAGCGCATCCATCCGCACAGGATCGAAGGGTAATATTTCACCATCATTACCAGCTACTTTTTTCTGATTAAAACGGGCATAAAACTTTACTTTATTTGATTTTCCATACTTATCGGTAACTGTTAAAATATTTATTGGTTGCGATAATAATACAGAATCTATTTGCGGCTGCTTTAAATCAACTTCAAAACTTTCGAAATTTAATTGCTGAAAGTAGGATAAATATTGTTTCACAGCAAAAGTATCCAGATTGTTTATATCTTTATTAAGAGACAGCATTTTTAGTTGATAATCATTGTTTTTTCTTACTGATAATTCATAATTATATTCAGGATTAGAAGGCGTTTCTACTTTTATTGATTTAATCTCGTTTGGTATATAATGAAAAACAGTGCGATCTCTCCACCCTCTTTCTTCAACAAAGTATCTGGTAGTTAAATAACCTTCGAAACCGGGTATATAGGTTACAAAAGCTTTTTCTGATGGTTTCATTGTTTCTAGATCAATTAGGATCATATAGGTACCTGTTTGATTGGAAGTTTCAGCTCCAATATAATATGCTTTAGTAAGTTCATTATTCTGATAAATTTCACATTTAACGGCTTTAGCCGCCAGACGTTTTATGATATTATTTTGGGCCTTTTTACCAATAGGCTCTTTAACATCAACTTTACAAATAGTCGTCAATAATGTTTCCAGAGCATCGGGCCGCACACCATACTTACCATTAAGTATCCAAGGTCCGGCAGCTTTCCTTTCAAGAGTAATAGAATTACCATTTTTATCAGCTAAAAATATTTTATTAATGGAGGCTGTATCGGATACAGCGAAATTGCGTAAAGTTTCTTTTATAGTGCCCTTTCCCTTATTAAAAATAAACCAAAATGAAATGACACTCAAAAAAGCCACAATTATTATAGCTAGCGTATTTTTTTTCATAGTACAACCAAATTAAAAACTAATATTAAAATTTATTTATCCTAGTGAGGTATTCGAAATAAATCCACAAATTAAATGGTTCAACAACTGTGTGTTTTTCTTTTGTCTTGATACAAAAGAAACGAAAAATAAAGAACAAACGACTCCTCCCCACCTGCAACTCTGCATTGCTTTTGTTCATTAATCACGGGCGTTTTCATAAGGATATTTTTTTGCAAAAAAATGAAATTATCTGTTTTTATTAATATATCTATTTTTTCAAAATTACCTTGAAAGCTTTACCTATTTATTAAATATTTTTTCACAGAAAGAAACATTTTGTATCCTACAATTAGTTAAATAAAAAACATCAATGTTTTAAAAAGAGATTCTTATGTTGCATATTTACGTTTCCTGATGATGTTATGTATTATCCCGAATAAAAACAGTGCAAACAAGGGCAGAGCAGTATTAATAATTTGCCATTTCAAGCGTTCTGTTTTTATTTTTTTCTTATCCAGCAAACGCAAAGTTAATTCCCTGGAACGAACACTTATTAAGCCAGAATCATCACAAAGATAATTTACACAATTTAAAATAAAATTTTTGTTACCATAAGTTTGTTTCGTATAAATATCATATCCCAAAGGAAATGATTTATTAGCTGAATACTGCACTTCATTACGAATAATATCACCATCTGAAATCACTATCATTTTGCTTGCCACACCCTTATATTTATATCCAATGGCACTATCGTTAGCTATTTTAGGAGGTATCCTGTTTTTAAAAACAGATTCAAATTCACCTTCCAGCAATACAGCTAAAAATTGATGCGAATTATTAAATTGATTTTCATCAGGTCGCATGTTTACCATTCTCATATCAATGCGAACAGGGGAATTAATTATTTTAGAGAATTTTGATGATTGCAGAAGTACGGTTTTCTTAATCCCCTTGGCTTCAACAGTATCAATAGTAGAAGCAAATTCCATTTTTATTATATCTAAATTTTTTACTATAGGATGATTGCTAGCAGGAGCAATTAAGGGGGTAAATATCCATGGCATTAACTCGAAACGGGGCTGCTGACCTACATAAGCTTTATTAACAGGTATTACAGAAGATTGCAAATCCATAATTATATTTGTATTTAAACGCAGGCCATATTTAAATAGTAAATCATCTAATTTTAAATCAAAGGGTATTGCAATGGTTCCACCAGATTTTCGGAGGCTGTCTATACTTGTATTTAATGGGTCAATAGCCCAAAGGATTTTACCACCATTCATTACAAACTGATCAATAATAAATTTATCTTTTTCAGAAAACGATGTATCAGGTTTCGCAATAATAATAGCCTTAAATCCATGCAGTGCTTTTAATTGCTCATTAATTTGAATACGTTTCAAAATATAAAATTCGCCCAATGCATTTTTAATATCATAAAGTGCAAGGGTATCTAACTCACCATGTCCATCAATTATTCCAATTTGAGGTTTTAAAAAAGTCGTTAAATTTCTTATGCAGCTAGCAAACTCATATTCTAAAGCTTGAATAGAATTGTTCAACTGCCCTTCGGGGGATTGCCCCAAATTGGTTTTAAGCAACTGCCATGGAACTTCCCTACCTTTATAGGACACTATTGCTCCGGGAAATAAAATTTGTTGTGAAGTTCCTGTTTCTGATTTTACCTCCAAATTAGTGGGCTGTAAACCTTTTTCATACAGCTGCTTATATATATCGTTTTGTTCTTTTTTATCAGCACTTAATGATGGATTAATAAACTGGTATTCAATATTATCATTTGAAAAAGCTCTGAACTCATCTAACATTTCCTTTGTTTCGTTACTAAGTCTTTTAAACCCCGCAGGAAATTCACCCTCTAAATAAACTTTCACATAAACGACATCATTCAAGTCGCCTAATATTTTTTTTGTAACATCTGATAGGGTATATCTTTTTTCGGAGGTAAGATCGAAGCGATGAAAGATAAAGGAACCTAAAAAGTTCATCAATATCAAGATGATAAAAGCTAATAAAAGAGATAATATGTCGCGCTTTTTATTCATTACCAAAAACAAAAGTTTAATTTTTTAAACGAAAGGAGTAATTTGGACTTAATTTTTTTATTAATGTACCTAAGAGATGTAAAATCATATTTATTTACCCTTTGCATTATATAATAAAAGCTACCATTTTCTACTTTCGAGCACTGTACGGGCAGACAATATAAAAATTGTTATTAAACTTAAAAAATAAATGATATCTCTTGTATCTATTACTCCACGGCTCATTGAAATATAATGATTATTAATACCGAGTGCAAAAATAATGTTATCAATTTTAGCAAAAAAAGTAAAAGAACCTAAATAATCAAAGCCAATAAAAATGAAGAAACAAAGAAATAATGCCAGAATAAAAGATACTACCTGATTATCCGTAATAGCGGAGGCGAAAATACCAATGGAAACAAATGCAGCACCAAGAAACAGGAGACCAATATAGGAACCCCACATGCCACCTGTATCTATATTTCCAACAGGGCTACCTAATTTATGGATGGAGAAATAATAAATTAACGTAGGTAGCAATGAAAATAATACCAATAAAAAGCCTGCAAGATATTTTGCTAAAATAATTTGCAGATCGGTAAGAGGGCGCGTCAATAATAATTCGATGGTGCCCGATTTTTTTTCATCGGCTATGGAACGCATCGTAATAGCGGGTATCAAAAATAAAAATACCCATGGCGCAATAATAAAAAGGCCGTCGATATTAGCGTATCCATTATTCAAAATATTGGAGTCGGTTTGCAATACCCAAAGGAATAAACCAATCACCAATAAAAAAACAGCAATAGTGATATAACCTATCAAGGAGCTTAAAAAACTAAGTATTTCTTTTTTTAGGAGTGTCAACATAAATCGGATGCTAAAGTACAATTTTAAAGATAATACCGACAGATGTTTTTAAATAAAAATATACGTAATTGAATGTGAAATAATTTATAGTTAATTTTGACAAAAATATTTGAAAATAAATTGAAGAATAGCTTTTAATTAAAAGAATCATAAAACATTGTAAATTAGAATGATGAGAGTTTTAAAATTTGGTGGAACATCTGTAGGGTCTGCTGCTCGTATGCAGGAGTTGGTTCATTTAATAAACGACGGCAGTCCTAAAATTGTGGTTTTATCAGCCATGAGCGGCACAACAAATAGTTTAGTTGAAATTGCTGAGAAATTAAATGCGAAAGAAAATGAAAAAGCAATGCTATTGATTGGTGCATTGGAAAAAAAATACTGGGAGGTAATTAAACAACTTTATAAAAAAAAATTAACACTAAATAAAAGCAAAGAGTTACTCGATTCGCATTTTGGATATTTACGAACCTTTGCAATGGACTTATTTACCATTAGTGAGGAACGCGCTATACTAGCGCAGGGGGAGTTACTTTCAACATCACTATTCCACTATTATTTAGAAGAAATAGAAATTGATTCTATTTTATTACCTGCATTAAATTTTATGCGCATTGATGAAAATGAAGAACCGGATTTAAAATATATTGAAAAAAATATAAAACAGGAGCTTAGCAAGCACCCAAACAAAAGCTTATTTATTACTCAGGGATACATTTGCAGGAATACTTTTGGCGAGATTGATAATTTAAAAAGAGGTGGTAGTGATTATACTGCAACTATCATTGGCGCTTCTATTCAAGCTACTGAAATTCAAATTTGGACCGATATAGACGGGATGCATAATAATGACCCACGCATAGTAGATAATACATTTCCGATAGCCGAATTGTCATTTGAAGAAGCTGCCGAATTAGCTTATTTTGGTGCAAAAATATTGCACCCCACCTGCATATTGCCAGCGCAAATGCACAATATTCCTGTTCGTCTACTAAATACAATGCAGCCAAATGCTAAAGGAACCGTTATTACCTCGAAAATATCGGGTGAAAACATAAAGGCCGTAGCTGCAAAAGATGGTATTACAGCCATTAAAATTAAGTCGGGGCGAATGTTGCTTGCCTATGGTTTTTTAAGGTCTGTATTTGAGATTTTTGAAAGATACAAAACTCCCATAGATATGATTACCACATCAGAAGTTGCTGTATCCTTAACAATTGACAATACCATTAATTTAGAATTTATAAAAAATGAATTGAAAGAATTTTGTACCATAGAGGTGGAAACTGGTTTAACAATAGTATGCATCGTAGGCAATTTTACTGCTGAAAAGCAGGGTTATGCCTTATGTATTTTTGAAGCTTTAAAAAATATTCCTATACGAATGATTTCATATGGTGGAAGTGAAAATAATGTTTCTATATTGGTAGACTCCAAGTTAAAAAAAGACACGCTGATAGCTCTAAATAAAGGATTATTTAGAGCCTGTATATAATGTACGATTTTTTCGTTATTCTTGTTTTGAAAACCAGTCATTTACCAATGTAAACTCCTGACTTTAAAAACTACGAAAGCCTCGAACTCTAACATTATAGTTCAGACTCTCGACTCTATGGACAGACACTATTTAAATAAAAAATCTATTACGCAAACCAAGGGATAGGCTCCAAGTTAATGCCTAATAATAATTATACCGAGCCAATTTAATAATGCGCGAAAATATGTTCAATCAAGAAATAATAAATAAATTTAACGCTATACCAAGCCCTTTTTACTATTACGATATTGGAGTTCTAAAACAAACGCTTCAAAAATTAAAAGAGGAGTCGGACAAATATGGATTCGTGGTACATTATGCATTAAAGGCAAATGCAAACGATAAAAATTTAAGTATAATTAAATCCTATGGCTTAGGCGCTGATTGCGTAAGTGGCAATGAAATAAAAAAAGCCATTGAATGCAATTTCAAGCCAGAACACATAGTTTTTGCTGGTGTTGGCAAAAGCGATGCTGAAATAAATTATGCACTTGACAATAATATTTTTTGTTTCAATTGTGAAAGTTTACAAGAGCTAGAAGTAATAAATAAGCTTGCTTTTAAAAAAGATAAAATTGCCAGCATTGCTTTACGAATTAATCCGAATGTAAATGCAAACACGCATAAGTATATTACTACAGGATTAGAAGAAAATAAATTCGGTATAAATTTATGGGAGCTGGGCACTTTAATTATTGCTTTAAAAGACTTGGAAAATGTAAAATTAATTGGATTACACTTTCATATAGGCTCACAGATAATGGATCTCAATACCTTTAAATCACTCTGTTTACGGGTAAACGAAATTCAAAATTGGTTTTCAATACGTAAAATAGACATCCAACACATTAATGTTGGAGGAGGCCTGGGAGTTAATTACCACGAACCAGACGCCTATCTTATCCCAGATTTTGCCAGTTATTTTAAATTATTTAAAGATCTATTAGAATTGCGGCCCCAACAAATAGTGCATTTTGAGCTAGGGAGAGCTATTACAGCTCATTGTGGAACTCTCATATCAAAAGTGTTATACATTAAAAATGGCGTTAATATAAATTTTGCGATTTTAGATGCTGGCATGACTGAGCTAATCCGGCCAGCCTTGTACCAGGCTCATCACAAAATTGAAAATCTATCTAAAATTCAAAACAGCACTTCCCAAACCTCAATAAAAAAATATGATGTAGTAGGTCCCATATGTGAAAGCTCCGACTGCTTTGGCAAATCGGTTAGTTTGCCCGAAACACTGCGAGGCGATATAATGGCAATAAGAACTTCGGGAGCATATGGCGAAGTGATGAGCTCGGCTTATAATTTAAGAGATAGGGTGAAGGCCGTTTATTCGGATGAAATTTAATTTATTAAGTTTACATCTTTAATTAAATGAGCTGTGGTTAATTCATTTAACATATTATCTTTGACAAAAAACCGAAATGCAATATTTTTTATTATAAAAACAATAAACAAATTTAGGTTTTTGTAATTTTTATCAAAATTATGACATCAATAAAATGCAAATAAATAAATTGTCAATAATTATTCCGGTCTATAATGAGGCGGCAACAATACACCTGATTTTGAAAAAAGTATTGGCTGTTCAATTAATTAATACTATTCAAAAAGAAATTATTGTTATTAATGATTGCTCTACAGATAAAACAGAGGAGGTGCTTTCTGAATTTATTACTAACAACAATAGTTTTAATATTATTACGCATAATCAATCATACAACCAAGGGAAAGGCGCTGCATTACATAAAGGGATTTCTATGGCATCGGGCGAATATTTGATTATACAAGATGCGGATTTGGAATACGACCCCGAAGAATATAATATTCTATTAAAGCCAGTAGTTGACGGATTTGCAGATGTAGTATATGGTTCCCGTTTTGTTGGTGGGAAACCCCATCGCATATTATTCTTCTGGCATACGGTTGGAAATTATTTTTTAACATTCCTATCCAATATTTTTACAAATTTAAATTTATCGGATATGGAAACTTGTTATAAATTATTTAATACAAAGATCCTGCAAAACATACAATTAAAAGAAAAACATTTTGGCTTTGAGCCTGAAGTAACAGCTAAAATATCGCGTATTCCCAAAATAAGAATTTACGAGGTGGGGATTTCATATTATGGAAGGACATATTTGGAAGGAAAAAAAATTGGATGGAGGGATGGGTTTAGAGCGCTTTGGTGCATATTAAAATACAATATAGGACAAAAAAAACAACACCATTGATTTGAAGTATTTAAAAATTTCAGCATTCATCATTTGAGAAAATCTCTTAGCAAAGCTTTCAAAATAATTTCGCCAAAACAGATAAATTAATAAAAACAGATGATTTGATTTTTTTGCAAAAAATATCCTTATGAAAACGCGCGTGAGGAATGAACAAACGCGATGCAGGGTTGCCTGGTGGGGAGGAATAGTTTGTTATTGACTTTTTGTTTTTTTTGTATCAAGACAAAATAAAAACACGCAGTTGTTGAACCATTTAATTTGCGGTAGTTATTTCGAAAACTTCACTTAGCAATTAAGGATAAAGTATAAAAAAAAGAAACAAACAAGTCAAATAAATTTTGCAGAAACTGAAAGTATTGCATTGAAATTGCATATTTTCAAACTAATGAAATGAAACAATAAAATATTTTTGATTCATTATTTTAATTTTTTTTCAATGGTTATCCAAGAAAATTACCCTTTAAAAAATCTAAATACGTTTGGGATAAATGCCGAAGCCCGCTATTTTATAGCATTGTCATCTATTGATGAAATTCAGGAAATTATTGCCGAAAATATATTTAAAAACAATAAAAAATTAATTTTAGGCGGTGGAAGCAATTTATTGTTCTGCAAAAATTTCGATGGTATCATTTTAAAAAATAATTTAAAAGGTATTAAATCAATAAAAGAAGATGCTGATTATTATTATATAAAGGCTGGAGCGGGTGAAGTGTGGCACGATTTAGTGATGCATTGTATTAATAATAATTATGGGGGGGTAGAAAACTTATCCTTGATCCCAGGGAATGTTGGTGCTAGCCCAATGCAGAACATAGGGGCGTATGGAGTAGAAATTAAAGATTGCTTCTATGAGCTAGATGCTATAAACATTGCAGACAATACAATACATACTTTTAATAAAGCGAGCTGTAAATTTGGCTATAGGGAAAGTGTATTTAAGCAAGAGTTAAAGAATCAATTTATTATTATATCGGTTACTTATAAATTATTAAAAACACCCATATTTAATACCCAATATGGAGCTATTGAAAAAGAGTTAGAAGAAATGGGTGTTAAGGAATTAAGTATTAAATCCATTAGTAAAGCTGTTTGTAATATCAGAAGCAGTAAGCTACCCAACCCAAAAGAGATTGGTAATGCAGGGAGTTTTTTTAAAAACCCTGAAATAAGCCGCAATAAATACGAAATATTAAAAAATAAATTCCCTTCTATTGTTGGTTACGACTTAGAAAATGGAAATGTTAAATTAGCAGCAGCTTGGTTAATTGAGCAGTGTGGCTGGAAAGGCAAAACATTTGGTGATGCTGGGGTTCATAAGCTGCAAGCACTGGTTTTAGTAAATTATGGTAATGCTATTGGCAAGGAAATTTATGACCTTTCGCAAAAAATATTAGAATCCGTTTTTACTAAATACGAAATAATACTGGAGAGGGAAGTAAATATTATTTAAAAAAAAGCACCGAGCATTTGCTGCATCCTTAGGCATTGTAACGAAATAAACTATACATTTCGACTTGTTCTTTTATTTTTTTTCTTCGTTATAAAAGCTTTAAATAGCTAAGGCTATTCGCAGATTTTATGTCTTGGAAAAGAATAAAATGCAGGCGCACTATCAATGTCGTTTAGTTAAGATGCCATCGCACATATTTTCGACAGCAATATTACCAGCGCTCAAACAGTCTGAGCTTGTCGAAGACTGTGGGTAGGCATATAGGAGATTAATTCATACACGTTCCTTAATAATGTTTCCCTTTACAAGAAAAATTTCCTTTTGACCGTAGCAAAAAC
>CAMBDK010000046.1 GCA_945865315.1 Chitinophaga pinensis
GGAACAACATCAGAAGGTACGCATTGATGTTTTACTTGGACGCGGCACTGTAGATTTAAAAAAAGAAGGGTATAATGTGAATCAGGCTAAAATTGCTATTGGTTCGGGTGGCTTTTTTGGTAAAGGGTATTTACAAGGTACTCAAACTAAATACGATTTTGTACCCGAACAGGATACCGATTTTATTTTTTGTACGGTTGGTGAAGAGTGGGGGTTTTTAGGTAGCGCATTTGTGATTCTATTACAACTAGCTTTAATATTGAGAATTATTTATATGTCGGAACGACAACGTTCCCTCTTTACAAGAATTTATGGCTATGGCGTTGCTTCTGTATTGTTTTTTCACCTAACTGTGAATATTGGAATGACTATCGGCCTTGCACCAGTAATAGGCATTCCGCTTCCCTTTTTTAGCTATGGTGGTTCCTCCTTATGGTCTTTTACAATATTATTATTTATTTTTATAAAACTAGATTCCCACCGTTTGCAAATTTTGAGATAGTTGCTTGTATCTATAAACTGCTGCCATTTTTTTCATTTAGGCAAGGTATTTAGCTCGTATTATTATAGCAAAAGCTAAGTGGAGGTCAAAAAAAAATTGCTGGATTTTAATAAAATAGTTGGTAAACTTTAGCCGTTTACCTTTAAACGACTTTGGCGATAATGATAGGCAAGCCAAAATGTATTAGTTGTTTTTTAACAATCCCTTAGCACAAAAAATAAAAGCCCTCGAATATTTATCGAGGGCTTTTATTTTATTTTAAACCTTAATTAATTAATGAAAAATATTACTTCCAAGCAGTAGTATCTTTACGAATAACAGGGCGGAAACTTAATACAGGAATATCACTCTCATTAATAACTCGCTGAGCAACTGTTCCAATAAAAATTTCTTTTAAACTTAATTCAGCTTTTGTCATAATTAAAATAAGATCCGCATCTACCTCGTAACCATAATTTTTAATCATTTTAGGAATGTCTGTCCCACGTAAAGTCTTTATAGTACAGCGTATTCCTTGTTCTTTTATAAATTTCCAAACTTGATTTGAATAAGAAATTAATTTGTTTTCTTCATCTTCTTCATTACTGGTTAAAATAGAAATTACGCGAATATCCGATTTAAATATTTTTGCTAATTCAATAGCTTTCTTAACCTTATCACGTGTTTCTTTAGATAAATCAACAGGTAATAAAATTGTTTTGCAACCATCTCTATGAACTTTACCTCGTATGGTAATAACTGGATGTTTAGACTCTCGAACCATCCTAAAGGAGTTATTTACTAGGTTTTTACCTATACCAAGTTTGGATGTAATACCAATTAAAATAAAAATTGGATTTAGAACATCTGCAACCTTTGTTATTTCATCATAAATGTTTCCTTCTCTAAAAAGTGTTTCAACCGGTTGCCCTGATTTTAGTGTCGCCAGTTTTGCTAATTCAACTAACAGTTTTTTTACTGGATGTTCCCTAGTTTCTACACCAAGTATAACAATTTTAGAGTTTGTTAAACGAGCTAAATTATAGGATTGACTAAGTGCAATCTTTGTTTGCTCCTTTGATAAGATAGGTATTAAGATGGAATTTGTTGATGTTTTAGACATACTTATAGTAGCATTTTTTTTACAAAAGTAAGCATAAGTTTTGAATTTTTACATTTACCCATCAAATTTAGTAATTTAACCTCGTTTTTAATGTGTTAATATTTATTGAAAAAATCTATCTAGTCGTTTTTTAATTTTATAAAGTGTTCTATTTTAATTAGTTGTATTAAAAGTCGTATCTCAAATTGTACTTTAAATTAACTTTATTAAACTCCAACATATATTTCTAAAATTTTATTTGTTATTAGTGTATTTAAATTATCTTTTTATTTTATTATTCCTTTTCAATAAGCTTAATTTACCTTGGTAAAGATCCTGGAATATTGCTAAGGGTTTGGGACGAAATAAGGTTTACAGAATTGGCGCAGTAATTTTGTTCTTTTTAAAGGCGTAAATGAGGCGAATAGCCTTAGCTATTTAACGATTTTACAACGCAGAAAAAGGACAAAAGAACAAGCCAAAATTTAAAGGTTATTTTGTCCCAATCCCTAAGCTTTATATTTTTGTTATTTATTATGTTTATAAAGAATCTCTGAACTTTTTACTTTGATTATCCTTTTGAAATAATTCCTAAAAATATATTACCTTGTTCCTGAAATTTTAGTCGAATTCAATTTTTTATGTTTAAAAGGTTAAAGATTTATTCTGATAAAAAAATCTAAATCATTTTCTATTATTTTTGAAAAACAATTTTTATTTTAAAATTTTAATACTTAATTAAATGAATTTAATTAACGATATTCATATTTTAAAAAAATGTTTTTAAATTTTGAGCAAAATTAATTAACAAAAAAATAGTACATGTATATTTCTGAAACAACAATAAGGGTCCGTTATGCCGAAACAGACCGCATGGGATATGTTTATTATGGTAACTATGCTCAATATTTGGAGGTAGGTAGGGTTGAATCATTGCGTCAATTGGAAACTAGCTATAAGGAAATGGAAGATAATGGTGTTATGCTCCCGGTTTATACCTATTCTATTAATTATTTAAAACCTGCATATTATGATGATTTATTGCGTATAAAAACAATTATTAAAAAATTACCTACCGCAAAAATTACATTTGATTATGAAATTTATAATCAGAAAAATGAATTATTAACTACTGCAACTACCTCCTTGGTTTTTATAAATACAACCTCAAACAAACCATGTCAAGCTCCAAAATCATTTATAGAAAAAATAAAAGTTTTTTTTGAATAATAATTTTTCAAATTTCATATTTAGCTCAGCATTTCAATTTTTTATGCTGCTCTTTTTGAAAATGAGCAATATGGTTTTCGTATAAAATTTTATTATTAAGTACCATCTTATTTCGGGTATTAATAATTGAATCTGAAAATCAAATTTTATATTTTTTTATTTTCTGTCAATTTCTTTTAAAAATAAGGCTGACGGACGTATGTGGGGTATTTAGTAAGCCAATAATTTAGCTATGACTTTTACTACTTTCATAGCATTTGGCAACATCGTACTTTCTAATATACTGTTCAATGGTATTGCAGGTAAATTTTCCGACCCGATTACTTCAACCGGAGCATCTAAAAATTCAAAACAATTTTTAGAAATTCTACCTGCTAATGCTTGCGCAAAAGTATTATTATAGGGCTCTTCAGTTAATACGATGCATTTTCCATGTTTTTTTACTGATTCAAAAACAGTCTTTTCATCCAATGGGTTGATAGTTCGTAAATCAATAATTTCTATTTGTAAAGGAAATTCCTTAGCCGCATTTTTTGCCCAATATACTCCCATGCCATAGGTGATGATAGTTAGTGTAGATTCTTTTCCTGTGGAAAAAGAATCTTTATCATTTTCTGTTTTACACCTCCTGCTTTCAACTACTTCTACAACACGCGCTTTTCCTAGCGGTATAATATAATCTTCATCCGGTTCAATAGTTTTTGCATCTTCCGTGCCTTTTATTTTACTCCAATACAAACCCTTGTGCTCAAGCATAATAACTGGGTTCGGGTCGTAATATGCTGCTTTAATTAAACCTTTTAGGTCAGCGCCAGTGGATGGATAACAAATTTTTATTCCACGTATATTTGACAATACACTTTCTATACTCGATGAATGATATGGACCTCCGCTACCGTAAGCGCCTATAGGTACTCGAATGATACAGCTAACTGGCCACTTTCCATTGGATAGGTAACAGGATCGACTTACTTCTGTGAATAATTGATTTAATCCAGGCCATATATAATCTGCAAATTGAATTTCTACTATTGGCTTACATCCTACAGCACTCATGCCTACAGTGCTTCCAATTATAAAGGCCTCTTGTATGGGAGTATTGAATACCCTTTGGTCACCGAAAGTTTGTGCAAGTGTAGCAGCCTCTCTAAATACACCTCCTAGCCTGCCTCCTACATCTTGTCCATAAAATAAACATTCGGGGTGCTTTTTCATCAATTCCCGAATTGCAAATAAAGCAGAATCAACCATTACTGTTTTGCTTTTTCCTTGTGGTGCCCGTTCACCTTTTTCTTCAATAATTGGTGTAGGAGCAAATTCATGGTCAAATAAATCTTCTGGTCGGGGATCCTCTGCAGCCAAAGCTTTTTCATAGTGTTCATTTACTTTTAATACTGCAAGCCTTTCAATTTCTATTAATTCATAATTTTCAATTTGTGCAGCAAGTAATTGATTTGTGAATTTTGTAATTGGGTCGCGTTTTTGCGCCTCTTCCAAATCATCTCGATACCACTCTTTTCGAACTCCAGATGTATGGTGATTTAATAAAGGGACTTTTGCATGAATTAAAAATGGTCTGCGTTCTTTGCGCATAATTGTAATTACTTCTTGAATTGTATGGTATGATTTAATAAAGTCAGTACCATCAATTGTCCTGGTCTCAAGCCCTTTGAAGCCTCTTGCAAATTCTGTCGCATTTTGAGCATATATTTCTTTTGAGGTGGCCGAAATGTCCCATTCGTTGTCTTGTACTATATATAGTATTGGAATTTTTTTTAATACGGCCATTTGAAAAGCTTCTGATACTTCCCCTTCTGTAATGCAAGCATCACCTAAGGAGCAAACTGCTATTGGTTTATCACCACCATAATCTGGCAATAAATTCTGACTTTCTAAATATTGTATTCCCATTGCAATGCCTGTAGTAGGTATAGCTTGCATACCAGTAGCCGAAGATTGCATTGGAATTTTTGGGAAATTATCTTTTCGTAAACTAGGATGACAATAATAACTTCTGCCACCAGAAAATGGATCGTCGCGTTTTGCTAATAATTGTAACATTAACTCATAAGGCTCCATCCCAATTCCCAACAACATGCTATCGTCACGGTAATATGCCGATAAGTAATCCTGTGCTTTTAATTGCAAACCAAGTGCAAGTTGGATAGCCTCATGTCCACGAGAGGTAGCATGAACATATTTAGAGGTAATTTCTTTGTTTTTTTCATATAATTCACTCATAGCCTTTGCTGTACACATTAGCTCAAATGCTTTTAATAAGGTTTCTCTGTTGATTGAAGAATTAAATTTCAGGTTGTTTTCGGACTTTGTAAAAGGCATTTGTAATTTTATTTGTTTTAATTATAAAATTTAAAATGAAGATTTTGATAAATCTAATTGATAAATTAGCGGTATTTCTTAAATTAATATACTAATATAGGACTTCTTAATTTTTTAAAAGTAATTTTAAAATTATTTTTTATGTCTCAAATTTAAGGTTTTATTTTTATATATATTTTTCGAAACTTTATTTTGCTATTTATTTTTAATCATTTTAAATTATTAGGCTAATTTATGGGTGTAATTAATTATTTAGATAAAAAGTTATTCATTTTTTATGTGTTATATTGCCATTTAGTATTAAAACCCTTTTTTTATTTATAATATATTGATTATTAATAGGTTAATTAAAATGTAGGTTATTTTTTAATATTATCAATTAATAAATATTTTTATTGCCAATTCCCTAATAAAACATTTTTTATAATATATTGATATTCAATATTTTGTGTTTTTCCTTGAAAAATAAATTAAATATAAAATAGTTGATGGTATTTTGACAGAAATCTATACCCATAGCTCATTTAGCTGACAATTATTAAAATTTATTTGTATTTTTATGATAATCTCTTAAAAGCTAGTTTAAATGAGGGGAATTTTATTATTTTGAAAATAATACAGAAAATATATAACCTTTTATATAAAGTTTGCGTACAAATGTGCATAATTATGTTTTTAATTTTAATATGCCGTATAAATTGATTGATTGAATTTTGAAATACAATTTAAAAACACATTTAGTTTTTAATATTTAAGCCCTGTTTTTTTTAATAAAAGAGTTTTATTTTTTAATTTATTTTAATTGTTATATTTAAAATTTAATTAATATATTCGCCCTTATGAAATTGCTTTTACATACATATAGAAATTTTTATCCCAGCCTTTTTAATAGCTTTCTTAGGTTATCAGCTGGTGTATTAGGCAAAAGGAGCTTTTCTTTTGGATTTCTATTTGTATTGTGTTTTTTATCTTTTTTTGTTTTAATTTCAAAGAAATCCTTTTCACAAGTACTAAATAATGGTGTTATAATTGGAAATTATAATGATTCGGTGAAAATAAATTCAGATGTTATTCATCGATTCGATGGTTATATAAAAAATCAAGGCAACTTTTATGTTTCAGGTGATTGGATAAATGATAATCCTATAAACAGTATTTTTACAACAGGACAGAACGGCTGGGTGCATTTAGATGGAGGAATACAAACTATTAAAGGTAATACAATTTCACATTTCAATAATTTGGAATTATCTGGTACAGGGTCAAAGAAATTGAAAAATATAGATACCGAGATTGAGGACTCGCTTGCACTTAACAACATAGAATTCGCTGCAGATATTAACACAGTTTTTGTTCTTTCAAGTGCTGTAAACATTGTTACGCAAACTACTCAGGATGGATTTGTGAGTAGTAAAACGGATGGCGGCCTTTCACGTAATACAAAGTCGACAAGTACCTATTTTTTTCCTGTAGGACATATAAATAATACTGGCATTGGGGTTTTTCGTCCCATAGAAATCACTCCCAATTCATCTTCTCTCAATACTTTTAAGGTAAGAATGGCAGGGATAGATCCAATTAATTTAGCTTTTTACGATGGTTATAATCGCAACTCCAAAGAGGCTGGCATGGGCGATATAAATCCTAAATTCTATCATAGGATTTATAGAACCAATGGCTCGTCAGCAGCAGATTTAACAATTTTTTATGATTCTATTCTGGATTTTGATTTTGATGTAATTGCCCAATGGAATAATGCACAGCAATGGGGGAATTTGGGCGAGGTATCCAAAACAGCTAATTATGCCTTAAGTGGATTGACAAAAGCAGCTTTTGATGATTTTTCTTCTATCCCTTTTGCATTATCTTCCGAAGTTAGCGCTAGCGTTTACGTTCCAAATATATTTTCTCCTAATGGGGATGGCTTTAATGATTTATTGTTTGTAAGAGGTAAAGGAATTGTCGAACTAAAATTTACTATTTTTGATCGATGGGGCGAAAGGGTATTTGAAACAACAGATATTACCAAAGGATGGGACGGCATTTATAAGGGAGAAACCATGAACTTAGCTGTATTTGTTTATATGGTTAGTGGGAAATTTAAGAACGGAGACTTAATTGATAAAAAAGGCAATTTTACCTTGTTAAGGTAAATTTTTTTTTATATTTAATTCTTTTTTAACTTACTGTTATGAAGTCAAATTTTAAATTTAAAGTTGTATTTTTAAGCCTTATAATGCATGTTTTTTATTGTGTATTATTTGTATCCTCTTCTTTGGCTCAAGATATCCACTTTTCTCAAGTAAATTTAACACCACTATTGCTTAATCCCGCTTTAACTGGTTTGGGAGGCGACCACAGGGCTATAGTTAATTACAAAAAACAATGGAGTGGAATGGGCAAACCGGGAGCAACTTATAGCACTACTTTGTTTTCCTATGATACTAGATTATTAGCAAAAAGGTCAAAGGCTGGTTTTGTTGGTGCTGGAATAAACGCATATAAAGATGTAGCTGGCGACCTTCAACTTGGCACTACGCAGGTTAATATTTCAATTTCTGGCGTTGTTAATATTTCTAGAAAACAATTTTTATCAGGTGGACTTCAGGCTGGTTATGTTCAAAAAAGTATCTCTACCGCAAATATGCAGTGGGATAGCCAATATGATGAAACGTCTGGTACTTATAATTCAGGATTACAATCTAACGATGTTGTTGCTATTCCACCTTATTTATATGGCGACTTTTCAGCAGGTTTAGCATATGGTATAAATATCAAACAATCATCTGTGCGTGCCAACAACCAGAAAAAATTTAATATTGGAGCATCTGCCTACCACGTAAATCGTCCCGATCAAAAATTAAATCCCTATAACATCAAAACAACTGATAAAATGTATGCGAAAATTATTGTTCATAGTTCAGCAACATTTGGTATTCCTTCTACCAATTATGAAATTATTCCTTCAGCAGTATATTTTATGCAAGGTCCAAGTACTGAAATAAATGTTGGGTCAATGTTACGCTGGATTATAAAAGGGGCATCTAGGTACACCGGTTATGTTCAAGGAATGGCATTGTCGTTTGGGGCTCAATATAGAGTTGGAGATGCTGTAATTCCTATGGTTTTATTTGAATATTCAAACCTTTCAATAGGCTTATGTTATGATGTAAATACTTCTGCATTGATACAAGGTACAAAAGGTAAAGGTGGCCTTGAAGTTTCATTAAAGTACGCAACTCCAAACCCTTTCCGCAGATCTTCTTCACGATTATTAGACTAATATATATGAAAAATAATTTTTTTATTGCACTCCTCTTATTTATTATACTTCCTCAATTAATTTATAGTCAGAATTCCGACAATTTAGAAAAAATTATAATTACCAATATAGGGGAAACAGTTAATACTCCTTACGATGAATATGCTCCCATTATTTCCGCAGATGGTCTGATGATGATATTTACATCGAAACGACCGCTTACAAAAAAAGATATTGAAGATAATGAACAGGGTTTAGAAAATGTTTATGTGTCTTATTATGATGATATGATATGGAAATGGAGTGAACCTACATTGTTGGGAGAATTAATAAACCAACCAGGAAATAATAATTCCGCCATTGCCTTATCTAATGATGGGCAGCGGATGTTGCTTTATAGAGGCGACCCCGACGGAAATATATACGAGTCTGTATTAATAGGTGAAGAATGGTCAGATCCTGTGGAGTTAGTAAAACCTATTAATTCTAGTAAACATGAATCAACAGCAAGTATTTCTCCTGATGGACGAACAATTTATTTTGTTAGTAACCGTAAAGGTGGACAAGGGCAATTAGATATTTGGCAGTGTCATCAGGATAATACTGGCAGCTGGGGAACAGCTGAAAATCTTGGTGGAATTATTAATACAATGGATGATGAAGAGGGTGTATTTATTCACCCCGATGGAAAAACCCTCTATTTTAGTTCTAAAGGGCACAATACTACAGGAGGATATGATATTTTTAAATCTGTTTTTGCCAATGGTAATTGGACAACACCTGTTAATTTAGGAACTTCTATTAATACACCACAAGATGATTTGTTTTTTACCCAAACGGCAGATGGGAAAACAGGATATTATTCCTCAGGAAGCGCTAGTATTCGTTCAGAGATTATAAAAGAAAATGTTAATTTAACAGATTCAATAATTCAAGTTATACAAGAGGCGCAGATTTTATTGAACCAGCAGGTTAAGAGAGTTAAGCATGCGCAATTGCTTATCCCAAAGCAGGAAGCTCCTGCACAATTGGTAATAAAAAATGCTCAGGTTCAGCTGGAATTGCTCGGTAAGCAAATTCAGCAAGTTATTAAGGAGTCGCAAGCATTATTAGTAGTGAAAGAAGTTTTGGTAAGGAATTCAGGTTCTGCAGCTGCCAGCAGCAGTGATACCATTAAAAGTAAATATTATAATGGAGAAAGTAGTCAAGGTTCAACGGCTAAACTAAATGACTTAAATATAAGAGAGGGAGGCTTTGGTAAAAAAGATATTTATGAAATAACGTTTAAAAATAATAAAAGCGAATCTAATTTAACTTTATTTAAAGGTGTAGTAATTGACTTTGATAAGTTATCACCATTAGGTGCAGAAATAGAAATTTCGGATAATGATAAAAATGAAATTATTGCCAACATAAGCTCCAATAGTTCTACTGGGAAATACCTCGTTTCACTGCCTGCTGGGAGAAATTATGGTATAGCAATAAAAAAGGAGGGCTACCTGTTTTATTCCGAAAATTTCAATATTCCTGATTCATCAGCTTTTAAAGAGATAAATAAAAATATTTTATTGAAAAAAGTCAATGTTGGGAATACAATTACTCTTAAAAATGTTTTTTATGACTCTGGAAAAGCTACTTTAAAGCCAGAATCTTTAGCGGAAATAAATCAATTAGTTAATTTAATGAATTTATCCGATAATATTAAAATTGAAATAGCTAGTTATACCGACAATCAAGGGAAGGATGAACTTAATGTTATACTTTCACTTGCAAGGTCTCAAGCTGTTGCAGAATTCCTTTTTGTATCCGGTATTAGCAAAGATCAAGTAATATCAAAAGGATATGGAGAGTCAAATCCTGTCGCATCTAATGATACAGAGGAAGGAAGACAACTTAATCGTAGAACTGAAATTAAGATTTTGGAGTAATAACTCTTCAATAAATTGATTGCTATTAGACATTTTTTTGAAAATATTCGCATTTGCAATTTAATTACAGTATCATAATTTTAATTAATCTTCTGGTTCTGCTATTTTTTTTATCCATGTACCAAGCCCCTCAATATTATTAACAGCTGCCCTTTTCATTTTTATAAAATTTCTTTTTCATTAATAATTTGGCCGCTTTATGCAATCTCAAATAAAAAAGTATCTATTATGGCCTGCTGACTTAAATTTATGATTATTTATGGAATCAACATAATAATAGTATCTTTACGCATTGAGTTTTTTCTTTGGCTATTTCATAACGTTTTTTTTTAAGAAAAAAATCTATTTAAATTTTTAAGAATATAATTTAGAATAATGAAAAATCGATTGTTTTTTACTTTTTTAACTTTTACATACTTATTATTTTTAATTAGTTGTGGTCCTCCAGTTGATGAAGGTTTTATTTCCCAAGGAATAATTAATTTTGATGCAGAAGTTTTAAATACAGATAGTCCAATGGCAAGTATGGCTCCCAGTACAATGGTTTATAAGTTTAAAGATAATAAATCCTCAGTTGAAATGAGTGCTGGAATGGGGCTATTGAAAACATCGTTCATTTCGGATCCTGAAAAAATTACATTTACCCAATTGGTTAAATTAATGGATAATAAATATTCTAATGTTCTTGATAATGATGGAATAAAAAAAGAAAATGAATTGTTTAATTTGGAAATTACTCCTACCAATGAAACTAAAATGATTGCTGGGTATAAATGTAAGAAAGCCCATGTTCACTATAAAGGTGGTGACCCTGCCGATTACGATGTGTATTATACGAATGGTTTAAATATTAAAAATGCGAATTTTGCAGGTCCTTATTTTACCTTAGATGGTGTATTGATGGAATTTAAAATTAAAAAGTTCGGTCTTGAAATTAAATTTACAGCAACTTCTGTTCAAAAGGAAGAAATTGAAAATACTACATTTGATACTCCTAATGAATACAAAAAAATATCGCCAGAAGAAATGGTAGATTTATTTAGTGTATATCTCTAAAAGGGCGTTCTGAAAATTAGAATCTTATAGGCGATCCCTCTCCTAAAGACTTTTTTAAAAATGCCCTTTCGTTGATATTTGTAATGTTTAATCATTTTTTTGTTTTAAAATAATTTTAAAATTTATATAGAATGTTTAAAATTTTATCGACAATAATAATTATTATTCTATTTCCTTTTAATAATAATGTGAAGGCCCAAGCTCAGTTTGAAGGCGTTATTACCTATAGTATTTCATTTGAAGATTCAGGCCTACCCAACGAAGCATTAGCAATATTTAAAAATTTAGAAGCCATTACCAAAATAAAATCTGATAAATTCAGAATGGAGCTAATGATGCCAATGCAAAGTACCGTCACTATTGTGGATAACAAAAGCAAAAATAGTGTAACGCTAGTAAATATTATGAAGAAAAAATTCGCAATTAAAATGAATGAAGCGGATATTATTAAAGATCAAGCCGCATATCCAAAAATAGTTATAAAGTATACCAATGAATTAAAAATGCTTGCAGGTTATAATTGTAAAAAAGCAGAAATATCTTTAATTAGTGGTAAAGGAAAAGTAATGAATGTTTATTATACCGAAGAGATACAAACTAATAATACCAAAGCTGCTTATATTGATTTAAAAGGATTTCCATTGGAATACTCCTCCTATCAAGATGGTATTTTAATGAAATTTACTGTTAAAAGTATTTCAAATACTCCTGTTGCCGACAGTAATTTTGAAATCCCTGAGGGGTATATTTATACTACCATGGAGCAATTTCAAAAAGAAGCGATGAAACAAATTGGTGGACAATAAATTAATACTCCTACCAATATTTTTGTTTTATACTGCATTTATCGCCAAAAAATCCCCTATTTACTGCCTTTCAATATAGTTGAGAGCTTTCAAAATAGTTTTCGACAAAACAGATATATTAATAAAAACAGGTGTTTTCATTTTTTGCAACAAATATCCTTATAAAAGCGCGCACAAGGAATGAACAAACGCGATGCAGTATTGCTGGTGGGGAGGGGGCGTTTGTTCTTGATTTTTTGTTTCTTTTGTATCAAGATAAAAGAAAAACACACATTTTTTGAACCATTTAATTTGCGGATTTATTTTGAAAACTGCACAAATCGGACATTATTTACAGAATCTAAATATATAAAATAAGGATTCTAGGCATACATTGGCATCGCCTTGTTTGGATATAAAGTAGAAAATCGCATTTTGTTAATAAATTAATAGCAAATAGATTTTTTCCTATCTATTATTCTTCTATTTTTGAACATATAAAGATAAACATGGCAAATTACGTAACAAGTTTAAAAAAAGGCGACGAAGCACCCGATTTTTCAGGGAAAGATCAGGATGGAAAACTTATTTCTTTAAAAGACTTTAAAGGAAAAAAGTTAGTGATTTATTTTTATCCAAAAGATGATACTCCCGGATGTACTGCCCAAGCCTGCAATATCAGAGATAATTACGCTGTCTTAAAAAAAAATGGCTACGCTATCATTGGAATAAGTGCTGATGATGAAAAAAAACATAAAAAATTTATTGAAAAATATAATCTGCCATTTCAGTTGATTGCCGACATAGATAAAACTATTATTAGGTCTTACGATGTATGGGGTGAGAAAAAATTCATGGGGAAGATTTATGAAGGAATAGCTCGTTCTACCTTTCTGATTGACGAAAAGGGTGTAATTGAAAAAGTTATAAGCGATGTTATTACTAAAAATCATGCCGAACAGATATTGAATTAACAATAGAAATAATTAAAATATAATAAATTAACATAAATAGAAAAATGAGTAAAGAAACCAAAGAAGCAAAAGAAGCAAAAGGCACAAAAGCTATTAATCAAGCAAAAGAAATCAACAAGGAAAAGTTAAAAGCCTTGCAACTTACGCTAGATAAATTAGAGAAAACTTATGGTAAAGGTTCCATAATGAAATTGGGAGATAGGCCAGTTGAAAATGTAGAGGTAATTCCAACAGGTTCTTTATCATTAGATATAGCATTAGGTATTGGTGGCTTGCCAAAAGGCAGGGTTATTGAAATTTATGGCCCTGAATCATCAGGAAAAACTACCTTAACCCTGCACGCTATTGCTGAGGTACAAAAAGCCGGTGGCATTGCAGCTTTTATTGATGCTGAGCATGCCTTCGACCGCAGTTATGCCGAAAAATTAGGCGTAGATACCGAAAATCTATTAATATCACAGCCAGATAATGGTGAACAAGCTTTAGAGATTACCGAAAATTTAATTCGCTCGGGAGCTATTGATATTATAGTAATCGACTCGGTGGCAGCTCTTGTTCCAAGAAGTGAAATTGAAGGTGAAATGGGGGATTCAAAAATGGGCTTACATGCTCGTTTAATGTCACAAGCATTAAGGAAATTAACTGGTACAATTAGTAAAACAGGCTGTTGCTGTATTTTTATTAATCAATTACGTGAAAAAATTGGTGTAATGTTTGGTAACCCAGAAACCACAACTGGTGGTAATGCTCTTAAATTTTATGCTTCTGTACGTCTTGATATTCGCAGGATAGGGCAGATTAAAGATGGTGATACCATAGTTGGTAACCGTACCCGTGTAAAAGTGGTTAAAAATAAAGTAGCTCCTCCCTTTCAGCAAGCTGAATTTGATATTATGTATGGCGAAGGGGTCTCTAAAGTTGGAGAAATTGTCGATCTTGGCGTGGAAAATAACATTATTAAAAAAAGCGGCTCGTGGTTTAGTTATGGTGAAACTAAATTAGGGCAAGGACGCGATTCGGTAAAAGCATTGTTTAATGATAACCCTGATCTAATGGAAGAAATTGAATTTAAAATTAGAGAAGCATTAAGTGGTGCTGCCGAAGAAAAACTCGAATTGGAAGCGGTAAAATAATGCCTGCCCAGCCCCCTTTTTTATCCCATAATGAAGGGCTCAAGGTAAAAAAATAGAAAACACTACATTTTGTTAAATCACTACAGCACCGCCTCCTCCTTTACTGGAGGTGCTGCTTGTAGTGATTTTTTTACATTTTTATTATGAAAATTAAATTATCATTTTATTACTTATTTCCTATTCTCCTTTCAATTAATTTACTTTTTTCCTGTGGGAGAGATAATACAATTGTCGAAAATAATAATAAGAAGAAGGATACAACAAACACCAAGGCTTCTGATGAATTCAAACTATTAAATTCCCAATTAATTTCTGATCCCAATAATGCCGAATTGTATTATTCCAGGGCAAAGCTTTATTTTAAAAAAAAATATTACGATGAAAGCTTGGCTGATATGAAGCAAGCGCTAAAAATTGACAGCTCAAAAGCTAGTTATTATTTAACCCTATCCGATTTATATTTCATTACTAATAAAACTGGAAATGCTAAAATAGCACTTGAAAAATGTATCCTTCTCGATGATAAAAATACGGATGCCATGCTCAAATTGGCAGAATTATTTTTATATGTTCGTAAACATGAACAATCAATGAAATATATAAACATGGCATTGAAAGTAAATCAATATAATGCGAAAGCTTATTTTATGAAAGGGATGAATTATAAAGAGTTAAAAGATACCGCAAAAGCAATTTCAAGCATGCAAACAGCAGTGGAACAAGACCAACAATATTATAATGCATACATACAATTAGGATTATTATGTGCAAATAAAAGGAACCCTTTGGCAATTCAATATTATAAAAATGCAATTCGCATACAGGCAAATAGCGCAGAAGCATGGTATAATTTGGGGATATACTATCAGGATATCCAGGATTGGGACAATGCAATAAAAACATATACCAGTTTGCTACAAATTGATGCGCATAACAAAAATGCAAATTATAATATGGGGGTAATAAATCTCTTAAATTTTAAAAAATACGATATTGCAATTAACCATTTTTCAAATGCCATAAAAATGGAGCCTAACTATGTACAAGCTTATTATGGGCGAGCCATTTGCCTGCAATCTAAAGGAAATGTAAAAGCTGCGGCTGTAGATTTTCAAAAATGTTTGGATATTAATCCGAAATTTGAAAATGCCGAAATTGCATTAAAAGCAATAAATAACAAATAATAATATGGTATCCTATTTTCTAGTTCTACTTTTGATACTTAATAGCCGCATTGCTCACTGCAAATGCCTCTCTCCGATTCAATAAGAGGCATGGAACGATGAAAAAATATAAAAAAAACACTCTAAATCCCGCAATCTAACCATCTTTATGGTTTATTATAAGCTTTTTTTATATTTTTTTCAGCATATCCAATTAATTAGTTTATCTTTGTGCCATTATTAATTAAAACAATTATTTTAAGATGAAAAATGGAACTGTAAAGTTTTTTAATGAAACAAAAGGATTTGGATTTATTAAGGCGAATGATTCTGGAGAAGAGTTTTTTGTACACGTATCTGGATTGAAAGAAGAAATCCGTCAAAATGACGAAGTACTTTTCGAAGTGCAAGAAGGTAAAAAAGGTTTAAATGCTGTAAATGTAAAATTAGCATAATTTTTTTTAAAAAAAAAGAATAAATTTTTTATAATTTATCTTAAAAGTCCCAAACTGTAATAGTTCGGGACTTTTTTTTTCTTAAGGATCAGCATATTTGCTGCTAATGGTGCAAAATATAAATGGTGGATTTTTTTAAAACATTAACATTAAAGTTGAATTCCCATTATGGTGATATCGTCTACTTGCTCCAGCTCCGCTTTCCATTCGTTAAATACATTTTCTAATATTGTGAGCTGCTCATGCAATGCTAAATGATTTATTGAAATTAATTTATTTTTTAGTTGCCTCGACATAAATTTTTTCCCTCTTTCGCCCCCAAATTGATCGGCGAAACCATCGGTACCTAAATAAATAATATCACCTTTTTTAACTGTTATTTCATGCTGGGTAAAAGGCGTCATTTTGGAATAAAAGCCAACTGGTTGTTTATCCCCTTTAAATTCCAGAAGGCTAGCATTATTGTTTTGATTATCAATTAAATATAATGAATTGTTGGCACCCGAAAAATGAATTTTCACATCCCCGTTATTAGTAGTTTTAAATATTGAAATCAATACTATGTCCATCCCATCCTTGCCTCCCGAATCTAATTGTTCAGGGTTAAGTGCTCTAATGATAACCCTTCTGAGTTCATCTAATATTTTTGATGGTTCAACTATATTTTTAGAATGAGATATTTCGTTCAGTAAGCTGATGCCTATTAAACTCATGAATGCTCCCGGTATGCCATGCCCTGTGCAGTCGGCACATGCTAAAAGCACCCTGTCGGGTAAATCAAAAGCCCAATAAAAATCGCCACTTACTATATCGCGGGGTTTAAAAAGAATGAAATAATCTTTTAAGATTTTTTTTAAGTTTTTTTCCGATGTTAAAAAACTATCTTGAATTCGTTTGGCATAATTTATACTGTCGGTAATGCTTTTGTTTTTGTCGGCAATTAAGACATATGCTTCTTTTAGATCCAAATTTTTTGTTGCTATAATTTTATTTTGCTTTAAAATTTTACTGTTGGCGGTATTTATTTTTATGTATGAAAAGATGAACAGCAATACAATGAGGCCAATAGCAGAATAAAACCACCAGGTGCGCCAAAAGGGTGCTTTAATAACAAATTTAAAGCTTATAGGGTTTTTATTCCATACCCCTTCTCCATTATTTGCCATCACCAAAAACTCATAATTGCCGGGTGGTATGTTTGAATAAACAGCTTCCGTTTTGGAGGTTTCTTTCTGCCAGTCTTCATCTAAGCCTTTCAGCATAAAACGATACCTTACCATTTTGGACATGGTATGGCTTACGCCTATATAATTAAATGTTAAGTAATTAAAGTCGAAAGCTAATTTTAAATCTACAGGTATATTATCTTGAATGATGGAATTGCTGAAAAATTTCCAATCTGTTTTTTGAGAAAATAATTCTACACTTTTTAAGCGGATAATTGATTCTAAAGTATTTTTCCTGGTATATTGTGGATTGTAAACCGTTAATCCATTTTCGGTGCCTATCCATATTTTACCTTCTGTGTCCAGTAGTATGGAGTTTAATAAACACTCTTCTCCTAAAAAACCAGATTTTGAATCATAATGCGTTATTTCATAAACATCATTTTTTAATAGTTTTATTATATCTAAGCCATTGGGCAGGCCTACCAATAAATTGCCTGCTTTATCAAATAAAATAGATTCTATATTATTTGATGCCAAGCCATTCTTTTCTGTTATGTGTACAAATGTTCCCTTGCTGTATTTATATAGTCCGGCAGCGGTAGCAATCCATAAATTCCCTGTTTTATCATTTATAATACTTGTAACACTTTTTCTGGTGAAGCCATCTTTTTCAGTAAAATGTTTTAGCCTTAGCCCATCATATTGGTATAAGCCCAGCTCTGTTACAAACCAATAGCAGCCTTTTTCATCTTCATAAATATTGAAAATACTTGTTTGGGGCAAACCAGCGAAATTAAAGGCCTCTATTTTTTCATCTTTTATTATACCTAATCCCCCTTTTGTGCCAAGCAGTTTTTCACCCTTGCTGTTAATAAAAATATCATTAATATCATTAATATCATTTAATGAGGAGCAATTAAATCTTTCGAAAGTCTTCCCATTGTATTTTAAAACGCCATAATCAGTACCAAACCAATAATTGCCTCCCCTGTCTTCTGCTATTGCATTAATTTTTTTGTCTTTTTTGAAACTATAATTAGTAAATTTCCCCTTTTCATAAATACTCAATCCGTTTGCCGAGCCAAACCAAAATCGTTCATCCTTGCTTTGAAAAGCAGTATTTATTTTGGTATGAATTAATCCATTTTTATCGCTATAAACATAAAATTGCTCGTTTGCCAACATTGATAATCCATTTTCTTTGGAACCTATCCATAAATTATTTTCAATATCTTTGAAAACCCTATATAACTTATTGTTAACCAAACCATTTTCGGTAGTGAATAGTTGAAAATTATTGTCGTAATATTTTATAAGCCCTGCGCTGCTGGCAAGCCATATTACATTGTTTGTATCCTTTAAAAAACTAAAATAACTAATTTCCCCTTTTAAATTAGCCGGATTAATTTCTTTAATACCATCCTTATTTAATTCAGAAATTGCAATATTCGTCAAAAACCAATATGAATTTTCGCTATGTTCTACTACCGAATATATATAATTGCTTTTTAAACCGTTTTGAGTAGCATAGTTTTTTAAAATATGCCGGTCGTATTTAAAAGCGCCATTTCCTAATGTGCTGAACCATAAATTATTTTTACTATCCTCGTAAATGTTATAAACAATGGCAGTATCCAGCATTTGTTTAACAGGGTAGGGCCTACAAATATAATCCTGAAAAACAGAAATCCCTTTTCCGGTACCCAATAATATTGAGCCTTTGGAATCAATAAAAATAGTATAAACTCTAAAATGAGTCAAACCATTCTTAGTATTATAGTTCTTGAAATTGGTGCCGTCATAAACCGATAAGCCATCGTTGGTACCAATCAATATCCTCCCTCTATTGTCCTTTGTTATGGCATATACCACATTATCGGCCAAGCCATCCTTAACGGTGATGTATTCAAAAGTATTGCCATCGTATTTAGTTATGCCACCACCATTGGTGCCATACCACATTACGCCTTTATTGTCCTGGAAAATACATAGTATTTGCGCTTGCGACAGACCATTTTCAACCGTATAATTTACGAAGGGATAAGTTTGAGCCTTAGAAAAATTAATAAAAAGAAAAAAGAAAAGAATTAAAAGAGATGTTTTTAAAAAATGATACATAAATGTTTACTTTAAGAAAGACGCTATTTTTTTGTTAAATTAAAAAAAAGTGAATTTATGAACTTGAATCCACCTAAAATAGATCCTACCAAAATTAGACTTTATATAAGTTAGAAAGCTATGAGATTTTCTTTTTATCTAAATGTTTTGTTTAATACGTCATTGCGAGACTTTTCAGTCGAAGCAATCTCAAACCAATAATAAACGTCAGATTACAGTGTTTATCCTGAGCCTGCCGAAGGATGCCTCGCACAATGTCATTTAGTTAAGGGCTGTTCTAACAGGAACAACTGCCCCAGGTCTTCGACAAGCTCGGACTGACCGTGACTCTGGTCATATTGAGCCTATCGATATATTTGCGATGGCATCTTAACTAAACGACATTGGTGCCTCGCAACGATCTGAATATTGATTTTGTATAAAAATGGGACCTTCATAACATTCTAAGGAATATGTATGAATTAATATCCTATAACCTACTCACAGTCTTCGACAAGCTCTGACTGACTTCGCGCTGGTCATATTGAGCCTGTCGAAATATGAGCGATGGCTTTTTATAAACGACATTGATTATAACTCGGCATTTATTAAATACACATTGCTAATTTATTATAAAGTCTAATATTAAATAGCTCCTACCAAAAATATATAAAAATAGCTTATAACAATCTTAAAATTAAAACATGCTACTGCTCCATTATTTTCAATACAGAAACATTATTACCCATGCTTAACTTTATAAAGTATAACCCTGCCGAATAATTTAATGCCTTAGCACTAAAATTATAAGAATAGCTGCCTGCAATTTTTTCGGAATTATCAAGGGTTTGTATTTTTTCGCCCAATACATTATACACTTCTAAAAGCACCGTACTTTTTACCGAAACATTGATTTTAACAGTTGTCGCAAATTTATACGGATTTGGATATACATCCAATAAATTAGCACTTTTTATTGATTTCGGCACATTTGCAGGGATATCCTGGCAAACATAGTGATGTATTGAATCCATGCCGGAAGTAAAGTCGAGGCAATTTATTGCTGTAGCACCAGCAATTTCAAATTCATAGGTACCCTTCATGTCAAGGCCTGGTATGTCCACAAATAAATCGTAGGCGCCATCATCTAAATCCCCTATAATGTAATATCCTGAAGGATCAGTTTTAATTTCCCGCATGGCAATACCACCTGGTTTACTCCGTACAATTATATCCACCCCCGGAATTGGGTTATTAGACCTTATGCCATTGTTCAAGTCGGGGTTGGCAATTATTCCAAAGGAGTGTACTAAGTTTAATGTACCGGAAATCTGCCCTAAACCAACGGAATCAGTATGGTATTGTAGGTGAATATTATTTCCTGTGGAGTTACTGTCCGGTGTATAAGTTCCACCTAAGACACTGTCTGCGGTATTAATAACGGGGGCGCTATTTCCGTTTAGTGAATCTCCCCAATAAGTAGTTAAAGCATGAGGATAAAGGGTTAAATTAGGACGTATCGAAACTCTATATTGTCCATAAGGAATGCTATCAAATTGGTAGGTACCAGATGTGGTTAATTGAGTTTTAGCCAAAATATCATCTTTAGAAAAGTTTGAATTTTCTCTGTAAAGGTAGGCTTCACCGGAAGTAACCACATTGTTTTCGTTTAATGAATCATACACCGTTCCGGAAATTGAACCGAAATCAGCAGGGAGTGAATACCAGCCATTATCAACAATGGTGTTAGTAGAATCTACATATAGATACATCAGGTAAGATGAACCAAAGGTATTGTTTCTTAAAAATGAATACTGAATGTATTTATTCACAATGGGATTAGATTGATTACCAGGAAGAAGTGGATAAAAATCATAATTGCCATTGCTCGAAAGGTCTACAAAAATACTGTCAACTGTTTTGATATTTTCCCTGGCAAGCAAAACATCATTAAAAATGGAACCATTAGGCATTTTTAATTTACCATAGCCATAAGCTTTCATTTCTTTGTACTTTGTTCCCTTAATTTTTATTGGCAAATTGCTAAAAGTTCCATAAGTAACATATTCTGAAGTGTCATATTTCAACATTCCATAGGCTACTTCATCTGGTATTTGAAACTCACTGGGATTTTTTATTGAAGTGGTATCATATCCTACAGTATTATTTGTTGCCGTCTTGATATTAAATCCACCCAAGTTATGAAGGCCAGCAGTATCAATAATATAATATAAATACAATGAATCAGATAAGTTATTTAAAGGTGTTCTCAAAAAAGAGGCATGAGTAGCTGTAGGGAAATATTGAAAATAAGGAGTGGTATTTGGATGAAAAGTCTCTATCTTAAATGTATCTGTGGGATTAAGGAATTGTCCCGAATAATCCCATTCCATATCTTGACCACCAGCTGGCACTGTAAGAGTATTATACGTTATGTCCCAAATTTCACTTATTGCAGTTCCTCTTACAGGCAAATATGTTGCTTCTATGACAGGTCCCTGCTGTTGTGCAAAGCAAAAAAGGGAAAAGCTTGTAAATAAGAGAGTAAAAGTTTTTTTCATGGGATGACACATTTTAATTATAAATATTAATTGCGAAGTTATAAATTTTCAATCAGAAAAAAAATTTATTTTTGATTGAAAAAGCAAGGTATAGTGCCAAAGATATAATTGGTACTATTTAGTGTCTGTCTATA
>CAMBDK010000047.1 GCA_945865315.1 Chitinophaga pinensis
TCCTGCCATTCCATTAAGAGGATTATTTAACTGCTCTTTCAAGGCAAGCTCTTGCTCATCTGTTATTTTACTAGGCTTATAACCAGTTTTAGAGTTCGACATTAACAATTTAATTCCGCCTTCAATATAAAGGGTTCTCCAGGTTTGAACACTATTGTGGTTTACTCCGATTTCTTCAGCTACAAGACGTTTGGATATCCCACTATCTTCATTACGTTTAAAGATTAATATGGCCTGAACTCTTTTAGCTATAATAGGATGGCTGTTTTTTATTAGTTTCTTAAGTTCGCTTTCGCTCTGCTTTATCTTAAAGGTTTTAGGTGCTGACATCTGTTTTTTTATGCAAATACAACTCATTATATTCTAGTCCAATGATTATAAAAAAATAGTTATCAAAATTTTTGGACTAATTTATAACAGATAACAGTATTAAACCGGTAAGTTCCTGTATTTAAGTTGCTTATGGGTGGCGAAAGAAATAAATTGGATTCAATATTTTATAATTTTAAAAACCATTCGAATTTTAAAAATATTTTAAATAAACAGGGTTTTTCAGATAGTTTTTATAACAATATCGAAAACATTCTTTTTATCTATCTTTGTGAAAAAAACAAATCCACTAAAGAGAAAATTTTACGAGAAGCGCGAATGGGAATAATAGAAAAACAAGCCACCAAAAATGCCATTTACTCCTACCTTGGAACAGGATTGGGGTTTATAACTGTTATTTGGTTATCCCATTCCGTAACTACCGATGAGAATGGATTAATACGGATTTTAGTTTCCACGTCGGCACTATTAGCCCAGATCTCAAGTTTAGGGTTTTCTGCAGTTACTATCAGACTATTCCCATATTTTCGAAACTATGAAAAAGGACATCACGGTTTTTTATTTTATGCCATTCTTGTTTCTTTAGTCGGTTTTTTGCTTTGCTGGCTTGCATTTTATTTTTGCAAAGAAAGGATCATTGAAAGTAATTCCGAGAAATCAAAATTATTTGTTGACTACCTTTTTTATCTGATGCCTTTGAGTTTTTTCTCTTTGTTTTTTATGGTTTTTGATACCTATTTGCGGGCATGTTACATTTCTGTAATTGGTTCATTCGCAAGAGATTTTTTGCAGCGTATCATCATTCTTGCTGTTTTGGCGCTTTATTTTTTTCAATATATTAATTTTCCCCTTTTTGTTTTGGGATATATCATTGCCACTTGTTTCCCTTCCATTATATTAATGTTGTACATAATTAAATTAAAGGAGTGGCATATTAAACCTGCAAGAGGTTTCATGAGCATAGAATTAACAAAAGAAATTATCAAATTAAGTGTTTTTTCTTTTTTTTCAGCCTTTTCTGGAGCAATCATTGTGAATATTGATACCATAATGGTAAACCAAATGCTTGGCCTCAGTGAAACCGGGATTTATGGTATTGCCTTTTTTTTCGGTTCATTTATGCTAATACCAGCGCGCTCAATCAATCGCATTACTTCCAGTATTGTTTCTGAATATATGAAAATAAAAGACTTTAATGCAATTAAAAAATTGTATAATAAAACATGCAATACCGGAATAACTGTTGGGAATATTTTATTTATAGGAATATGTATAAATATAAACAACATTATGCTTTTGTTGCCCCCGGAATACGCATCAGGAAAAAATGTTATTTTATTTATTGGTGGGGGGTACATCGCAGAAATGTCAACTGGCATCAATCAGGTAATTCTCTCTAATTCAAAATATTATTATTATGATGGATTTTTTGTTATATTTATGGTTGTTTTTACTGTTTTGTCAAATTACTTTCTTATCCCTATTTATGGAATATTGGGATCGGCAATTGCAACGGCAATCACAGTAACATCTGCGAATATAATGCGATGGGGATTCCTTCTTTATAAATATAGAATGCAACCTTATGATTTTAATTCTGTAAAATTAATTTTCATCTCTATAGTAACATTTTTAATAGGATATTTTATTCCTGTCAATAATAATTTCCTTTTAGACATAGCCTTTAGAAGTTTGATTACAGGTGGTATATTTACTTTGCTAATATTGAAAACAGAAGCTGCTCCAGAAATAAATGTTAAAATTCGAAAAAATTTAAAACGTTTTTCAATCAATTTATAAATTATTACTTCTCCTTAAAAGAACATGTTAGCCAGCGGACTGAAAAGTTTATTGACAACGAAAATTATTTCTTGAAATCTAAATGGGGATCAAAACCTATTCTTTTAAACGTAGAAATAATTCCCCGTATTGTGGAAATTTTTGCTATTATACCCTTTTTTGATATTTCTAAATTTAACCCAATTTTCTGCAACATTTGCTTCAAAAAAAATATCCAGCCCCATGGCGAAATCTCTTTACTGGTATAGCTTATACCATTAGTTAATAAATTTTAGTCCAAAAAGGAGCATGAAAAATATATTAAAACCTACAGATATTTTCCATAGAAGTTTTTTTCTAATGCTAAGCATTAGAGATTTTTACCACTAATTTATTAAATATTTTCTAATGCGGATTTGGAATCAATATCTATTTTTCTTACAAGTCTTTTTTCTTATAGGCCATAAAAACTGCAATTCCAACAGCAATAAATAAAAGGATACTCGATAGTAAAGAGATTTTTTCACCTGTAAAGTAGACGGCTGGTTCAAACTTAAATTCTATCAGATGTTTCCCCGCAGGCACACTCATTCCACGCAACACATAGTTGGCGCAAAAGTGAGGTTTTAATTCACCGTCAATGTATGCATCCCAACCTTTGCTATAATAGATCTCAGAAAATATTGCTACTTGTTCGGCAGTAGAATTCGATTCATATTTAAGGTGATTGGGTTTATAATCAATCAATTTAATAGTTCCGGAAGCATCACTATTCAATGTAAATCCTTCTAATTGATTTTTAAAACGCTCGTCAACAACAGCAGTGTATCCCGGGTTTATTTCACCTACAGCCTTAATTTCCTCGTCAGCATTCCTAACAGTTTTTACATCCTTCACAAACCAGGCATTACCTAATGCATAACGGTTCCTTAAAGGTGAAGCATCCTTATTAAAAATAATATAACGGGTATTCAGCATATTAAGTACGCCCTGTTTTGCAAATGTTGCACGCAATAACGAATCTGTTGGATTAGACCTTAATGTGGCCATTATGTTTTGAATGTTATTTTGAATATGTGCGTCAATAATATCCTGATATCGCCTTAATTTCGCTGCATGATAGCCACCAACTGATTTATGATAATAGGAGGTTCCTGCTTCATTAAAAGTATTTACCGCGATATTAAGCACCCGATAGTTAGGGTCCTTATCCTCCAGTATCTCTTTATCAGCAGTAGTAAGTGGAAAAGGGACTTTTGCCTCCTGTTTTGATTTAAAATTCTTAGTATTTACAAATTGTCGGTCAATCTGCACTAAGTCAATGAAAATGAGCAAACTCATTATTAAAATTAACACCGTTTTAGTGATCTTCGATTTTAAAAACAACCATAGAGTGGTTGCCCCCAGTAGTATGAAAAAGAAACTGCGAATAGCATCTGATTTAAATAAACTAATACGCGCGATCTCTAAATTGTCCATGAATTTTTGAGCAATTTCTGCTCCGTTGCTTTTTGATATCTGATCATAGATCTTGTTATATTCGCCTTCCCCGAAAAAGTTATTTAAAGAAGGAACAAGGTAATAGATCAGAGACAAACCGCCCGTAAGGCTAAATGAAATAAAGAATGCGTTTTTAACACTGATTTCAGTTTTAACAAATGCCAGCTTTATCTTTTTTGTAAAAAGATCAGGAGTCCTCAATAGTTTATCCAGCGCCAATACTGCAAGCAACGGGATCGCAAACTCTGCTATTACTAATATCATAGATACGGCCCTGAATTTATTATACAGAGGAAAGTGATCCAAAAAAAATTCGGTCAATGACATAAAATTATGCCCCCATGATAAAAGAAAGGAGAAGATGGTACCTAACAATAGTGCCCATTTCATAAGCCCTTCAACAATAAATAATCCGAGGATAAATAAAAATACGATAATGGCTCCCGAGTATGGCGACATAGTAAAAGGTTGATCACCCCAGTATTGAGAAGTACCTCCAATACTTTCACGCATTTCAGGATCCACATTTTTCAAAGCAGATTTATCTTCGTTAACACTAATTGAGGAAGAACGGCCTTTAAAGGCTGGAATCATCAATGTCATCGTTTCTGATTTACCCATGCTCCACTGTGTAGCATAGTCCTTATCCAAGCCCGAAGTTTTATTTTCCTTATCTGAGGTTAGTTCGGATGCTCCACGAATAGTAACTGCAGCATAATCGGCAGTGTTCCATAAATTATTTATATTACAACCAACAGCTAAAACTCCCGCAAGGGCAAATACTCCTATACTTTTAAAAATTTCTTTATACTCTTTTTGTTTAATACGTTCAATCCATTCAATCCCAATATAAATGACTAAAAACATAAACATATAATAAGTAATTTGAACGTGGTTACAATTCAGCTCGACTGCAAAAAACAGGGCAGTTAATGCACCTCCGAGAAGGTATTTACCCCTATTTACAAGTATTACACCCGCAAATACCATTGGGATATATCCTATAGCAAATGCTTTGGTAATGTGGCCCGCATCTATTATTATTATATTGTAAGCGGAAAATGCAAAGGCAATGGATCCCGTAATACTTAGCCAGGGATCGATCTTGAGAACCCTCAATAGTATAAAAAACCCTATTAAATAAACAAAAACGATATTGGCTGGTAGTGGCAGCCACACATTAAATGCAATACGCACATATTGCACTAAATTATTGGGATATCTCATTGATATTTGATAGGCCGGCATTCCACCAAACAAGGAATTAGTCCAAAGGGCTTCCTCATGGTATTTATCTCGAAAATCATTCGTTTCCTTTGCCATACCTGTGACTGAAACCATATCACTTTGTATAATTACCTTACCTTTTAAAAGGGGGCTGAAATACCCAATAGTTAAAGCAATAAATATTACGATTGCAGCAATAATAGGTAAGAGGGCTTTTATATTTATTTTTTTCATCTGAATTTTATTTTTTGCAAATATAATCTAAAAAAGATGAAAAGATTACATCCTTAAAAATTGAAAATTGCTATCTATTCGATTTATTACTTTTGCCAAATTTTACAACTTTTAAATAAGCATAAATTGTATAAGATGAATCTACTTTATTTAGTTATTTTTGTGTCAAAATAATTAATAAAATGAAAAATTTAATTAACCCAATTTATTTAACTGAGGATAAGATTCAAGAGATTCGTAAGAGCTTTGAAATTGCAGAACCATGCAAACACATAGCTTTAGACAACTTTTTATTAGATGATGTTGCAAATACGCTTTTCCAAAATTTCCCAAAATTAAATACTTTAAATGTAAAGCGTAAAAGTATCAACGAAAACAAATCAGAAGAATATCATCTGGAGAATTTCCACGCTCAATTTAATGAGATGCGCGACTTTCTTAATACACCAGAGATGTATGAATGGATAAGTAAAGTTACGGGTATTGAAGGATTAAGTTCTACTTTTGATTCATTAGGTTCGGGAGTGCACCAGGGTGGGCCGGGTAGTTTTGTAGATGTGCATGTGGATGTAAATATGAACACTGCAGAAAAATTACACAGGAGGATAAATTTACTAATTTATTTAAATAAAAACTGGAAGGATGAATATGGCGGAGCATTAGAATTTTGGGATAAAGATGTAAAAAATTGTATTTCTAAAGTGATGCCTAATTTTAATCAAGCGGCAATAATGGTTACGGATGAAACTTCCTATCATGGTTATGCAAAAATAAATATTCCTGAAGGCGAAAGCCGAAAATCATTTTATTGTTATTATTATACTCCTGCCGGGAAAGACTTTGTTTACAGGGATTCTCGTTTTAAAACCCGGCCTGATGAAAGCCTTACAAAAACTGCTATTACTGAAATAAAAGAAACATTAAAAATAAATATCAAAAAAATTTTTAAATTAATAGGTATTAAATCTTTAGATTTTCAGGATAAGAATAAAAAATAATTCTACATTTATTAAAATAAAAACACTAAAAAAAAATCCTGCAATAAGCAGGATTTTTTAAAATCTATAAATAAATATAATATTATTTTTTACCTAATCCTACCGGACTTCCAACACGAGTCATCGCGCAACGGAATCCTAACCATGCTGTTGACTGGCGCTGATCGAGAAAACGTCGTGTGCCAGGAACCATCCAATAAGCGCGATCTTTCCAAGAGCCGCCTTTATAAACCCTAGCCTTATCATTTATTAAAGAGGTGATTTCATAATCGTACATACCACTACTTTCTGTTTTCCCTGAAGAAGCATCGAAAGGGTCGGTCCATGAATTATTACTTAAGCCAGCAGCTTGCGTTTTAACATCACCATCCAAATAATTAATATTATCGGAGTATTTATAATTTCTTCTTTCATCTAAATTGTCATCGGGTTCGTTGATGCTTACCTCTCTCCATCTAACCATTCCGGGAACACTAGTAATATTACTATCTGCATCGTACCTTATTGTATCATTAATAACAATGGCATTATTATCTGCTTTATCTCGAACTTGAGTTTTAAAAACATTACCTCTAAAAGGGCGGAAATCTGACTTATCTTCGGTTGAAAGCGTACGGTAAGTATCCATTACCCATTCACTTACATTACCTCCCATGTTATATAATCCATAATCATTTGGCCAATAGGAATATACTGGAGTAGTAATATCACCAGCATCATTAAGTGATCCTGCAGTTCCCATCATATCACCATTGCTACGTTGATAGTTAGCATACATCTGACCAATAAATTTCTCGTCAGGATTACGAGTACCATGTCCGTTCCAAGGATACAACCTTCTGTCTGTAATCATCTCTCCTATAGTATTACCAATTAAACCATAAGCAGCAAATTCCCATTCTGCTTCAGTAGGTAAACGATATCTTGGTAAAAATATCCCATCTTCCATTCTCACTAAACGATCTCCTCCATCTGGGCTCATTGAATGAAGTGGCGTAACCACAGTCCCTTGCCATTTCCCAGCAAGGTATTGATCTGTATTAAAATAGTCGTTTTCGGTTGGCGTTGGTGTATGATCAATAATACCTTCACGAATCATAATAAATTCGTTTACACGATCGGTACGCCAAGCACAAAAGTCAGAAGCCTGCAGCCAGTTAATCCCAACAACTGGATAATCTCTATATGCAGGGTGACGTAAATAATACTCAACATATGGTTCATTAAAAGCCAGTCGGTCTCTCCATACTAATGTATCAGGCAAGGCTTTTTTTACAACATCATAAAAATTACCACCAAACACTCTTTGTGTCCAATGGATATATTCAAGATAATCTAGATTACGCACCTCTGTTTGATCCATATAAAATGATGAAACAGTAACCCTTCTAGGAATTGAGTTCCAATCATAAGTTACATCTTGCTCTGCTCTTCCCATCGTAAAGCTACCACCTTGTATTAATACCAAACCGGGACCTGTTTCTTGCTCTTCGTAGGGACTAACTTCGAAACCACCATTTTTAGGATTATTATATTCCCAAGCGGTAATAGGTGATCTTTCTTTGGCGCAAGATCCAAGGATCATTATTCCGGAGAATAGAATGATTTTACTTGATACTTTTTTCATTGCTTTAAGTTTTTGTTAATAAATTAACTATTGTTATAAATTTATTGTTTTCTGGTTTTAACGTATTTTAAAAAATAATTTCACTTTCTCTAAAAACAAGCTAAATAGTAATAAAAAAATATCAGTTTTTATACTTAAGTCCATTCATTAGTAAAAGGAACAATGTTATTTAATGCGTTTAAACAAAGAAAGAAACAAGAAAGCACGTTGGGTAAAAATCAAATTTAGCTCTTTTGTATTTTGCTTAATTTTAAATTTATTAAATAATAACTCTTTTTAGCACTAAAATATTGTATTCGATATAAAATTTTAGAACGACGGGCAACTAACTAACCTGAATTTTTTCTTTTTAGGCTTACATTCAAATTGTAATGAAAATGATATTTCGTGTGAACCAGCTGTAGCATTAGTTAATTTTGAAATAGTTACGTCATAGCTGTACCCTACTTTGAAAAAATGCTGTTGGAAACCAATTACGGCAATAAAAGAATCTTGATTACGGTACCACAAACCGGCTACAATAGAGCCTTTATTAACATAAAGTCCTAAATTTAATTGTTGGAAATCTTGTTGTTTTTGATACAATACGTTAGGCGATATGAAGGTTTGAGACCCTTTGTCCCCTATAGGTAAATTAGCACCAGCATGGGCAGTAATCTTCATTGGCAACCGGCTAACACCTAACAATCCTTCATCTGGTTTGGTTAAATGATTGGCTGCAAAGCCAAAGAAATAACGCTTGCTATATCCTAAAACGCCGGCAGAAAAATCAACGCCAGATTTGCTCTGTAATTTTTGAACCTCGTTGGTATTATAAACAAAACCTCTGCGCTCATCAATCATATCTCCAAAAGTTAATTTACTCCAATCAATGCTTTTTTGAAAAAACGTTGCTTGTGCACCAAACTTTAATGAAAACTCCCTAGTTACATTTAACAGATAGGAATATACCCCACTTACATTGGTAGTAGTTAAAGTACCTTGACCAGCTTTATCATTAAGAATAAGTAAACCTAAGCCTCCACCGATGGCATCCACATGTTGATCATAAGATGCTGCATAAGTAACATAAGTGCCAGAAATACCAGGCCATTGGTTACGGTAATTTAAATTAACTCTAGGGCATCTTGCTGTTCCAGCAAGTGCAGGATTAAGATAAAGAGGATTCGCATAAAACTGAGTAAAAATAGGATCTTGCGCATATACATTTTCGCTTATTCCGAAAAAAAACAATATGGCTGCGCTTACAAAAATTCTTTTAAACATAGGAATGATTTTTATAGTAGGATACAATTATACATAAAATATATTTAAATTTACAAATAATTAACATTTTATATCAAGAAAGCCAAAAATATAACACAATATAGCTTTTATAAAAACGTTCACTAAATCAAAATATAAAAAAACTCAAACACAAATTTATACAATAAATATTAATAAAACAATAAAAAAACAAGTTCTTTACAAAGTATTAAAAAATCTTAATTTCTATCCATATTTTTTTGTTTTGCCTTTTACCTTTAAAAAAAGTTGATAATAAAATCATAAAATCATTAACTGGAAATAATCATGAATATTCGTTTTGCCTTTTGTTATTTAATAATTATTGTTTTCAATTTAACCGAAACTGAAGTCTTTTGCCAGTCGAAGGTCAATGCTGTAAACTATCCAAATTCAAAAGAAATAGTTGGAAACATCAAGCTTTATTGGAGAGCACCTGCGAAAATAAAAATCACAGAAAGTGAAACACAAAATTATTTATCATTTGAAGGGGCGCAATATGCTACAGAGGATGGTTTTCTGCCGCGATATTATCAAAAGCTTACATTAAATGCTAATGAAAAAGAAATTTCAGCAGAAATAACAAATCCTAAATATGAGATCCTTGCAGAGGAGGAAGCATCCCTAATAAAAAAAAGCAACGAAATAAAGAACCAAATTGATGTAAGAGCAAATGTTCTTGTGTCTAAAAAAAAGCCTTATGGTGAAATTTCGTTTATTCCTATTCGTAAAAACGAGAATACTGGAAAATATGAAAAGCTGGTTTCATTTAATTTATCCACCTCCACTTTTACACAAACCAAATCAGGCAGTATTGGCAATAGCGAAAACGGAAACACCCGCTCAGTAAATGCGTATGCCGCTAATTCCGTATTACAAAATGGAACATGGTATAAAATTGGGATACCAAGTGATGGCATTTATAAATTATCCTTCTCTTTTTTACAAAAGCTGGGGATTGACATGTCTGCCATAAACCCCCATAATATTAGAATATATGGTAATGGAGGAGGCATGCTTCCTGAATCAAACGCTTTGTTCCGCCAGGACGACCTCATAGAAAATGCGATTTATGTAGAGGGCGAATCAGATGCTGTTTTTGATGCGCAAGATTATGTATTGTTCTATGGAAAAGGCCCTCAAAAATGGTCCTTTAATAATTTTTCATCTCCTAAATATACGCATACCCTCAACTTGTATTCGGATACTGCTTACTATTTTATCAACGCTGATTTGGGCGCAGGGAAAAGAATACAGACTGAAGTATCCTCTGTTTTGCCCATTACAAATATTGTTAACAGTTTTGATGATTATGCCTACCATGAAAACTCTACTGTGAACTTTATAAAATCGGGTAGAGAATGGTTTGGAGAATATTTTGGAAATACAAACTCCTATAATTTCTCTTTTTCATTTCCTAATACTGATTTTACGGCTCCTGCAACTGTAAAAGCTAGCATCGCATCGCGTTATTTAATTGCAGGATTGGCCAACTATAGTATCAGCAGCCAATCTGGCGACACCTTGTTGTCTATACCCAACGTTTCTGGAAGTTCATATGATAGCTATGCTAGAATTTCAGCTGCATATTATTCTTTTATTCCAACAAATTCAACAATTACAGTAAATGTTACAAAAGAAACAAACGACGCTGTCGCCTGGCTTAATTATATTGAGGTTAATTTAAGGCGACAATTAATTATGAGTGGATCACAATTATTTTTCAGAGATGCCCAATCGGTAGGTGCAGGAAAAGTATCACAATTTAACATAATGAGTTCTTTACCTATACAAATATGGGATATCAGCGATATTGCTAATATAAAAATAAAAACCACCAGCAATTCAATACCAAACCAGTATGAATATGTGATGCCAACAGAAACACTAAATCAATTTGTTGCCTTTACAGGTGCGTCCTTCAATACACCTATCGCCACTGGTATAATAGCAAATCAAAATTTACATGCCTTGGCTGATAAAGATTTTATAATTGTTACGCATCCTGATTTTTATCAAGAAGCGCAGCAATTAGCAGCGCATCATGAAAGCAAGGATAATTTATCAACAATTATTGTTACCCCCCAGCAGATATACAATGAGTTTTCTTCTGGAGCCCAAGATATATCCGCTATACGCGATTTTGTAAGGATGTTTTATAATAAAGCTGTGGTTGAAAGCGAATTACCTCAATACCTGTTGTTATTTGGCGACGGCTCTTATGACAATAAAAACCGTTTTAATAACAATTCAAATTATATACCCACTTATCAATCTAATGAATCAACCGTTCCTACTTTAAGTTATGTTACAGATGATTTTTATGGCTTATTAGATAACATGGAGGGTTTATGGACTTCAGATGCCGTTGACATTGGTATTGGTCGTTTTCCGGTAAGAACAAAAGCGGATGCGATGACGGCTGTAAATAAAATAATTAATTATACAAAAACAGGGTTTCCTTTATCAGAAAGCGTTACAAATTCATGTTCCAGCCAAATTGGAGGCTCCCCATTTGGTAATTGGCGGAATACTGTTTGTTTTATTGGTGATGACGAGGACGGCAACATACATATGAGTCAGGCTGATCAAGAATCTGCATTAATTGATACTGCTTATAATGATTATACCATTGACAAAATATATTTGGATGCATATCAGCAAGAGGGTACTCCAGGGGGTAATAGATACCCTGAAGTGGTAGATGCTATCAACAATCGTGTGGAACAAGGCGCCTTAATTATTAATTATACTGGACATGGTGGTGAAGTAGGATTATCGCATGAAAGAGTTATAGAATTATCACAAATAAATAAATGGAATAACGCTAATAGACTATTTTTATTTTTTACTGCTACCTGCGAATTCAGCAGGTATGATGACCCTGAGCGAACTTCGGCAGGGGAATACGCTTTTTTAAATCCTAATGGTGCTGCCATAGCTTTATTTAGCACAGTGCGGTTGGTTTTTGCGAGCCCTAATTTTTATCTCAACATGGATTTTTATAAAGCAGCATTCAAGCCTATTAACGGGCAAATGCCGCGGTTGGGAAATTTGTATGAATTTATAAAAACTCAGCCAGGAGGAAACTCCACAAACAGCAGGAATTTTACTTTGCTGGGAGACCCCGCATTAACGTTGGCGTATCCTAAATATGAAGTTACAACAGATAGTATAAACGCTAGTGCCGTTTCCAATATAAGCTTAGACACTTTAAAAGCACTTTCGATAGTAACTATAAGTGGACATATTAACGATTACCAGGGAACTATTTTAAATTCATATAACGGTATTTTATCGCCCACTGTTTATGATAAACCACAAAGTATAACAACATTAAATAATGATCAATCTGCCAGCCCACCATATACCTTTAAACTTCAAAAAAATATACTTTATAAAGGGAAAGTAACTGTAAAGAATGGCTCTTTTAAATTTTCTTTTATTGTCCCCAAAGATATAGCCTATAATTACGGTATAGGACGAATAAGTTATTACGCTGAAAACGGTAACGAAGATGCAAATGGATATTATGAGAAATTAATTATTGGAGGGTCTAATGATAATGCGCCGGCAGATGCTGTTGGCCCCGAAATAAATTTATTTTTAAATGACGCTAAGTTTGTATTTGGAGGAACTACCGACGAAAACCCCGATTTATATTCTACAATAAAAGATTCTAATGGTGTAAACACTGTTGGCAATGGTATTGGGCACGACATTACAGCTGTGTTAGATGCTAACACTGAAAAAGTGATTGTATTAAATGATTATTACCAGGCCGATTTAAATAGTTATAAAAGCGGAACAATACGTTATTCATTAGCTGATATGAGCGAAGGAAAGCATACATTAAAATTAAAAGTATGGGATGTATACAATAATTCAACTGAATCCTATACTGAATTTATAGTTGCTAAATCGGCGCAATTGGCATTAAGTCATGTTTTAAATTACCCGAACCCATTTACTACAAAAACACAATTTTATTTTGAACACAACCAAGCATGTGATTTATTGGAAGTACAAGTTCAAATTTTTAATGTATCTGGTAAATTAATAAAAAATATCAGCAAATTTGTTCATACCGAAGGTTTTAGATCAGAGCCAATTGAATGGGATGGCCGCGATGAGTTTGGCGACAAAATTGGCAGGGGGGTATATGTTTATCGGGTTAAAATAAAAACAAGTGACGGAGCTGCTGCAGAGAAATTTGAAAAACTTGTCATCTTAAATTAAATTACCCCTGAAATAATTAGAGTCTGTCTATAATATCCGATTTACTCATAAATATATTATTTTAAAAGGTATTCGTGAATTCGTTTCACTGGGGTCTTCGTTATTCTTGTTTAAAAAAAAAACTAATCAGACTTTTATTTAATTTCTATGATTTTATTGTAATTTTAAAATGCATAAAATTAAAACTCACATAACTAAAAAAAAACAAGTATCTCTTCAATAGATTTTAATTTAGATACTGAAGAGCAAAACCTGTCAGGAATTATCAGAAATTATGAAAAAATACACAATTTATATTCTGTTAATTACATATACTATTTTTTCTGTTTTTTCAATATTTTATTTCAATGGAACAGGAGATTCTGGAGACAGTATTTACCATTACCTATATGCAAAATATGCGCCTACCCACCCTCACCTATTCTTCAACCATTGGGCAAAACCTGTTTTTGTATTATTAGCCTGCCCTTTTGCTCAATTTGGATTTAATGGCATCAAACTATTTAATGTTATTGTATCGATATTTACCATTTTTATTACTTTCAAAATAATCGAAAAACTAGAAATTAAAAATGCAATTATTGGCGCCATAATTTTTATTTGCTCCCCTTTGTATTTCATCTTGAGTCATTCGGGACTTACCGAGCCTTTATTTGCATTATTTTTAAGTATAGGCATAAATGCAATAATAAATAACAAATATATTACAGCTTGTTTATTACTTTCATTTCTTCCCTTCATACGCTCGGAAGGCTTAATTATTATAGGCGTATTCGGGCTTTATTTATTATTTAAACAGAAGGCTAAATTAATACCACTTCTACTTTTCGGACATGCTGTATATTCGATTTTCGGATACTTTTTTCATGCTGATTTTCTGTGGGTATTTAATAATATACCATATGCTATGTTAAGCAGCAGCTATGGCCAAGGAAATTTATCGCATTTCATAATACAATTATACTATGTTATTGGTTTACCAATCTATATATTATTTTGGGTGGGAGTGATTAATATAATATGGAAAACTATTAAAAAGACTTCTAATCTTGAGTTGCAAATATTAATTTTTATTGGTTTTTCCTCTTTTTTTATTGCACATACCTTATTTTGGCACTTTGGAATATTCAATTCTATGGGTTTAAAAAGGGTGCTATTGGGGGTGGCACCATTAATTTCAATAATATCATTGGTTGGATTTAATTTTATTACAGAAAATGTTTTTCAAAACAAAAAAAAATATCCGTTAATTTTTTATGGATTATTAGTTTCCTGTATATTAGTTTTCCCATTTAGCACTAATAAGGCGGCAATCAAATGGGACAGAGATTTAACGCTATCTGTGGATCAGCTTTGCGCAATTAAAGTAGCAGGTTTTATTTCTAAGAATGTATCTAAAAGCCACCGATTTATTTATGCTCATATTTATTTTAGTGAAATTTTAAATATTGATCCTTTTGATAAAAACATACGATTGGACTTAACCAAAGATTTTATGAACCTCACCAAACCAGGCGATATTATTATTTGGGAAAACTGGTTTGCTCTAGTTGAAAATGGTATTACAAAAGAATTTCTTGACAATAATAAGGGACTAATTAACATGTATAATATTACTGAAAGTGATAATGGCAGAGAAGTGCTGTATTCGGTTTACGAGCGGAAATAAACTTTTACTATCATTTTAAAATAGCTTTTTAAGAAAATATTTTTTTTACAATAATTTCAAATGATTGTAATTTATTAATTCAAAAAACTCCATCGTTTCTCTCGCCAATCTTTTTGTTGCTTTTTATTTAAAAAAGTCCACGCAACAATCCTACTAACCTTCTGACCTTGCGCCATATTAATAGTTTTAACATCCAATGCTTTTACTTTGTTAAGGAGGTTATATACCTTTGGAAGATTATCTTTTTTAGAAATTAAAGTTGAAAACCAAAAACATTGAGAAGGCAAAAGAGCACTTTGTTCAATCATTTTACCAACAAATGCTACCTCTCCACCTTCGCAGCACAATTCATTATTTTGCCCCCCAAAATTAAAATCTGTTTTAGTGTTTTTTAAAATCCCCAAATTTTTCCGTTTGCGTTCATTACCCGCTTTAGCTTCAGATAAGGATGAATGAAAAGGGGGGTTACAAATAGAAAAATCAAAACACTCATCTGCCTTAATAACATTTCTATAAATAGCCGAATAATCCTTTTGCAGGCGGCACTCCACGACATCTTTCAAACTTTCATTGGCAGCAATTATGTTGATTGAAGATTTAATCGCAACGGAATCGATATCAGAGCCAATAAAATGCCAGCCATATTCTTTATTTCCTATTATGGGATAGACGCAATTTGCTCCGATGCCAATATCCAGTATGTTAATTAAATTCCCCTTTGGAATAATTCCATTATTGCTAGAACTTAATAAATCAGCCATATAATGAATGTAGTCAGCCCTTCCAGGAATAGGAGGGCAGAGATAGTTTAGGGGGATATCCCAATTTGAAATGCCATAAAAATATTTTAACAAAGCTTTGTTAAGCATTTTTACAGCGGCAGCATCACTAAAATCTATCGATTTGCTGTTAAAGGCATTGAGTGAAACGAAGGCATTAAGTTCTGGAGTACTTTGACAAAGCAAGTCGAAGTTATAACGAAAACGATGCCTGTTCCTAGGATGCAAGTTGCTCTTTTCTTCAGGGAAATTTTTTACTTTTAGTGAAGTTTTCAAAACAAATCCGCAAATTAAATGGTTCAAAAACTGTGTGTTTTTCTTTTGTCTTGATACAAAAGAAACAAAAAATTAAGAACAAACGATTCCTCCCCACCTGCAACCCTGCATCGCGTTTGTTCATTCCTCACGCGCGTTTTCATAAGCATGTTTTTTGCAAAAAAATGAAATCACCTGTTTTTATTAATATAGCTGTTTTGTCGAAATAATTTTGAAAGCTTTACTTAGTGACAATTTCCTAGCCTATTTTAAACACTTGGTATAAATTTTAATTTTAGGGCAAGTTCTTTTACTTCCAATTTGCCATTTTCCATTTTTATCTGGTATTCAGCAATAAATGGGTTTGCGCTTTTTCCATTTCCAAAAAAGCTAAGATTATTTTCCAATTGATCCACTTCGGCTTGCACTTTACGAATTTTATCCTGCAAGGCAGACCGTTCCTTTTTTATTTGATCCTTCCCTTGGGGAGATTTCAACATTTGTTCATATTTAAGGCGATAAAACAGTTTATCTTCCACTTTTGAAGCTGTCTTTATTCTTTCAAGTAATTTTTCGGAGGCCCGGCCAAATGCATTGTTTAAACGGCTACTTTCTTTCAAAGGCTCTTCGCCAGTGCTAGTCCATTCTTCTTGAAATTTTTTCAACTCTTCGATACCATTATTAAAATCATCAGAGGGCTGAAAAGCTTCTATTTTAGATATTAGCGTCTCTTTATTCTGTATTAATATTTTAATTGCATTTTCGTTTGCATTAATTTGACTGGATTTGCTGTCAAAAAAATAATCACAGGCTTTACGAAACCGCAGCCAAACAGCATCCGAATCTTTAATAGCTACCTGACCAATTGTTTTCCATTCGATTTGCAATTTTTTCAATAGTTCGGAGGTACTCTGCCAATCCTTACTTTCTTGCTGCATTTCCGCCTTTACACAAAGTGCAATTTTCTTTTCAAGATTTTGAGCAAAATCCTTCCTTTGATTACCATAAAACAGATCCAATGCCTGATGAAATTGGACACGAGCTGCTTTAAATCGTTTCCAGCAATTACCATTATCACTTTTAGGAACAAAACTTATTTTTTGCCAAGCTTCCCAAATTAAAGCTTCTTTGTCGGCAAGCTCGCGACAGTGCTTTAGAGAAATAATATTAATTTGAAGGAGGGATTCAATCTGATGACACAATTCGGTTTTTGCCAACAGGTTACTTTTCTGCTGTTCTTGAACTTGAAGTAAGTGTTCTTTTTTACGGTCTAAAATTATATTCCCTGCTGTTTTAAAGCGCAGTAATAAAGGGTCTTTTAAGCCCCGCAACGAATTTCTAAGGTCGCCCCACTCTTCCTGTAAATGAGCCAAGCCATCCAAGGCTTTTCTTAATGATGGTTCTAAGGATAAATTCTCAGCTTTTTCGCATAATAGCGCTTTCTGCTCCTTGTTCTTCTTTTTGTCAAGGATATTGAGTTCATTATTAATTTTCACCATATCATAGAACTTTCCAGTAAGAAAAAAATAATTTTCTCTTAATGTCACACTTTCTTGATTTGAGAAATTACCCGTTAAACGCCATTTGCTTTGAAGCGCTTGAAATTTATTATAAGAAGCGAAGAAACTTTCGTTACCTTTTAATAGTTCTTTTAATTCTTCGATAATTAACTTTTTTGTAGAAATATTTTCTTGTGCGTTTTTTTCTTTTAGTTTACGCTGACTTGCTCTCTTAGCATTGATGTTTTTCCATATCAGCTCCGTTTTTTCATCCAGAGCATCCTTTTTTGGTTCGAAGTCCTTTGCTGGAGTACCATCCTGGATAAACGCCTTTAGTTTAATTTCGTTTTCTTCTTTAACAAGGGTGTCCCATTGTTTTTTAATGAGGCTAATCTCAGAAAAAACACTGTTAAGCTCTTCAGCATTAAAATATTCTTCAATTTTTTTAGCAAGTTGTACTTTACTCAAACTCTCTATTTCATCCTCGGATATTGAAGACTCGGCAATTACAGATGTTGATTCGTCATCAAAAACACCTGCTCCACTCTCATGCGAGATTTCGCTAATTGACTCTGTTTTTTTTTCTTTATTATTTTCCATTCTGCGAATTTAAAAAAAATAATGTTTATACACAAAAAGGTTTAAAACAACTTTTTTAATTAAAACCATTAATACATGATAAAAGGTGCCCATTAATGATGCTTCATTTCCAATAAAAAAAGCGAATTGTGCCGCAAATGATGGGAAATAGCACTAAGTGAAGTTTTCGAAATAAATCCGCAAATTAAATGGTTCAAAAAGGGTGTATTTTTCTTTTTTCTTGATACCCTTCGGTGGTTCTACAAACGCTCACCACAGGCTCCAGAAACAAAAAATAAAGAACAAATGATTCCTCCCCACCTGCAACCCTGCATCGCGTTTATTGATTTCTCAAGCGCGTTTTCGTAAGTATAAAAGCATGTTGGGGTCTTAAAAGCATAAAAATGGAAAATTTATGCTTTTATGGATATGGTTGAACAAGGATCAATCTGGAAATCATAAAAACAAATCCCCCCCTTTATTTTTCAAACAAAAAAAATTTTAATGCCTCGTATAAATATTTTTTTTAGCGATAATACAAATCAAGATTTATTCTTTTTTGAATTTCCCAATTTATAACATTTAAAAACTTGCAAAATATCCTTCCTGTTTTTTCGTTTATCTATAAAGGAGTAGTAAATTAATAAAATTATTACTCAAAAATTGGATGTAAAATGAATGATGACAGAAGTAGGGAGAATAAATTAAAGGATTATCGTTTTTTTTTTGAAAATATTTTTTCCATTCTAATTCCAAGTATTTTCTTATCTACGGGAAGTTATAGATGGTTTTCAAATTCTATTTTCAATACAATTATTTTTATTCTTTTGTTAATTTTATCAAGCTCTCTGTTTTTTTATTGTTACATAAAAACAAAGAAAGTAGTAATAAATAAATTGAATATTTATACAATTTTTACACTTGTAATAAATGTTGTTTTAATTTTAATTGGATTAACAATAATGTCCAATGAAAATAGTTTTCTAAGTATTACTTATTGTTTCTACGTTTCTCTATGCGGGATAAAAACATTTTGCTTATTGATTGAAATTAGTAATCGTAAAATTGAAAGGAAGCCGTCCTTGAATTTTTTGTTTGCTAATTTTGCCCTGTTTCTAATTGGCGGGTTATTTTTTCCATTCACAATTACATTCTTATTTAGTACCACTCAGTATAGCGAAAAATATAGCGAATACGAATTTAATAAAATAGAAGTTTGTGATAAAAAAGAAACAGTAATTCAAAAATTAGGAAAGCCTTTATCTGTTTTTAAAAGGGATTCTTGTTTTTATTTTTGGTATTCGGGAACTCCCAATAGTAGCCATTATTTTCAACGAACTATTGGAATTAAAAATGGTAAAGTATTTGAGATTGATAAATATTTTTATTGGGATTGATTAAATTAAGTTGGTAAAAACATCTGATAGGATTAATTCTAATGATTTTGAATGTCGCTTTATTATGGCTCACACCTAATAAGTAGAGGAAGGTAGGAAAGACATATTATGTTGCTTGGTCAAGTTGGTTCGACTCACATCCTTATTACCAGGGGGTGGATTATTGCCAATAATGAATGGTATTACTGAATATTCAAAAACAAAACTATGAAATTAGAAGTGCCTGGCGAAGACCAACTATTTTATCCTATTTACGATCTTCTTAGCGATATGAAATCGCATCATATAAAGGATATAATAAAAATGATGGCTTTACATTTTCCCCTAAATGAGGAAAAACAAAAACGATTTATTGACGCGCCAAAGCACCTATTTGAGAATGGAGTGGAAATAATTTCTTTTGATCAACGTGTAGGTCAGGTTTTAATGTACTTGGATTCGATCGGTTATTCTAGTCTTGCTGCAGGGGAGAGGATTTCTATTAATATCACTTATGATTATGAAATTAAGCTTAATAGTGTCGGTTTAGATTTTTTTGAAAAGAACAAACATCTTTCCGAAAAAGCATTTAAAGCAGAATTTGATAGGTTAAAAAAAGCAAAAAAAAATAGAACAACATGCAATAATGGGCCGCAAATCAATAAAAGCAGCAGTGGGCCTACTTTAAAATTGATTGCCTTCCAAAATAATAAAATCTCTTCCTTCCGTCCTAATTGCTCCCCTTTCAAACATGATATTGTAAAATTAAATTCACTTTCTCTTGGAAGTAATATCTCATCTGCAAGTTCTTTAATTAATATAAACGGTAGGGTGTTTGTGTGTGGCGATGATCAATATGAAATCGATGAATTGCAAAAAGATGAATGGATTAAATATACTTGGGATAAAGCACCTTACTTACCGGAAGAAAAGAAAGCAAGGAAAAAACTAAAACCAGATTTTGAAATATTGTTGCGTTCTTTCTACAACGACAAAGACATATTGTTAGTCCCTTCTGGGTCTAAAAGCAATCGTTTTCAAGCCCTTAAATTCAATTTAATTAATAAAAGTTTTGTAACTATTGATATGTCAGAATTTTTCCATAAACTTTCGGAAAAAGTTTCACTTATTAATTTGGAAGGTGCTGCTATCTATGATAAAAATTACTTATTTATGAATCGTGGAATTAATGATGACCTTAGTTCTATCATAAGTGTAAATCCAAAAACATTTAATATAAATAAAATTTCAAAAATTGATTTTGGTTCTATAAAGGGAACCAAGCTACATGGATCTGAGCTATGTATTTTTGAAAATCATCTTTTTGCACTAGCGACAGCCGAGGCATCGCCAAATAGTTACGATGATGGAGAGGTTTTAGGAAGTGCAATTTTTAAACTTTCTTTAGATAAATTAAAAGTTTTAGATAAGTGGAAATTTGATAGACCTATAAAAGCAGAAGGTCTCTGCCGATGGAACGATAAATGGCTTATTGCAACTGATCCAGATGGGGTAGGAGAAAGTGAATTTTTTAGTTTTGATTTGGCTCATCAAGCTCCTTATCCAAGCGAAAATGGTTTGCAGAGACACAAAATGAAATAATTCGTACCTTTATGTAACACAAATTTTTACGCTATATTTTCTATCACGCTTCCGCCCTAAACCAAACAGAATTAAAAATATTATTTGATGAGTTCATTAATACAGATGAATATGACTCAGGCTATCATTCTTTAACATTGTGTTTCCCATTTTTTCTATGAAAACCAGCATCCCCCGTTGGGCGTAACGGCCCGCTAAGTTTAACGCCTACATTGTTTTTATTTTGACACCCTACGTTTATCTGAGATTTTTGCAGTGAATACCGGGCGAAAACCTAAATACGGTGACCCGCTGATTGCATTAATTAATTCGGGCCCAGCTGTTATTTTCACCTGGTCAGGATCGCTATTCCAGCTTCCGCCTTTGGCACAAAGTTTTTTGGTCTTAAATTGCAAAACCATTTCTGCTGCATTTCCAGACATACAGAATAAACCATAAATATTAGGATTATATGAAAAACATGGTGCCGTAAAATAATAATCATCTGTAACACTTCCTGCAGATGTAATTGCATTTGGAGTCTTTGCGAAATTACATTCACTACGTTTCTTTAAACTATCAGGATAATTGATAATTGAAAAATTGCACAGGTAGCAACCTCTTGCATT
>CAMBDK010000048.1 GCA_945865315.1 Chitinophaga pinensis
AAAAACAGAACTCAAAGCATCCTTTTCCCTGAATCTTTAGATCAGATTATTGATCAAAACAACGAAGTACGTATTATCGACCTGTTTGTTGAAAGTATTAATCCTGCCGATTTTAAGTTTGTAATCAAAACTTCCATTGAAGGAAGACCTTCTTATAATCCGAAGGATTTACTAAAGCTTTTTGTTTATGGATACTTAAATCAAATACGCTCATCACGTGCTTTAGAAAAGGAGTGCAACAGAAACATTGAATTGATGTGGTTAATGAAAGAGCTTGCTCCAGACCACAATACCATTTCAAACTTCAGAAAAGATAATGAAAAAGCAATACGTAAAGTTTTTCGTTATACTGTTAGTATTGCTAAACAATTTGATTTGATAGGAGAGAAATTAGTTGCCGGTGACAGCACCAAACTTCGTGCTCAAAATTCTAAGAAAAATAATTTTAATGAACGCAAAATAGAAAGACATCTAGCATACATTGATAACAAACTCAATGAATACAATAAAGCACTTGAGGTAGCAGATGATGAAAACAAAAAAATAATCCAATTAGAAATTCTGAAACAAAATAGACGTAAAAGACAATATCAAAACTATACAGCTATCCTTGAACAAACAGGAGAGGCTCAGATATCAACTTCGGATCCTGATAGCAGGCAACTCATCACACGCAATAATATAACAGAAGTAGCTTACAATATCCAAACAGTTGTAGATGCAAAACACAATTTACCAATTGATTATAAAGTAACCAATGAAAACGATAGCAAAGCAATGGGTGCTATGCTCAGAAGAACAAAAATAATTTTAAAAACAATAGATTTCACAGCACTTTATGATAAAGGATATCACACCGGAACAGAAATTAAAACAGCTATTGATTTAGGAATACACATTATGGTTGCAATTCCGGATGTAGCATCCAACGCAACTGATACAGCTTATAATGTTGCAAATTTTAAATATGATTATCAAAATGATTGTTAAGCTTGTCCTGAGCAAAATACCCTACACACCAATGGTAAATGGTATAACAAAGACAGAGGTAAATCGTGCAATAATAAAGCTGTTAGCTTGATCCCTATTTTTAAAAACCCAACTATAACTTTGTTTTTGCACGCTGCTTAAATCTCTTCTAATGAGTTCCTTTTTTTACTACCTTTGGTTGTAGTGGATAGTTTTTAGACAAACTGCCGTTGGCGGCAAATTTATAAAGAATCGAAATCTGTGGACTTCGACTTTTATATAAAAATGTTTTTGAAAAACGACCATTTTTTATTTTACGAACTCTGTGTTACGAGCATTATTTAAAGGACTTTTAGACTATTGAGTATGAAAAAATTCATCTTTTTAATCTCCATTTTATTTTATTCTCACTGTTTATTGTCTGCTGTTAATTACCCTATAACATCAGCTAGCGCATCATCCCAACTTTGGCCAGTAGCAAATGTTTATGATGGCAATAACACTTCCGTATGGAGTTCTAATACTAATAATGCTTCAAATAATACGGAATCTGTTTCTATAACAATCAATGGTTCTCAAAATGTAAATCTTATTAAACTATTTCCGCGTTATTACAATTCATTGGCACTTGGTTTTCCGGTTGATTTTAATATCTATTATTGGGATAATAGCGGATCTAACTGGGTTTTAGCACAAAGTTATACCAGTTTTCCGACTCCAAATCGTAATGACTCGATTATTTTACCATTATCAACTACTGTTAACACTAATGCAATTTTAATTTCAGCAGGGAAACTCGGACTAGATGATTTAGGGAATTATGTTTTTCAAATGGGAGAATTTGGTCTTGCTTATGATCATGAATTTGAATGTAATTTTCATTTCTTAGGAAATACTTTTGTTAACTCAGGAGGGAATGTTGCATCTAATGAAAACGAAATACGTAATGTTGGTTCAGATGGTTTCGATCCTAACAAATTTTCTAATTGGAATTTTGAATACAGAAAACCATTTATTGCTGCTAATTCTGGTGGCAATTCAAATATTTACGCTCCCACTTTGGTAAAAAATGGTGGAGCCTGGAATGTGTTTTTTGGTGGATGGGATGGTACAACTGACTTTCATGACAGAATTTCGCTTACTGTAACCGGTGATGATTTCCTTACATTTGGTTCTCATGCGCTTGTCATAAATAGCGGCATCATGGATCATGTAAATAATGGTTCAGCGCTAAAAACAGGTGTAAATCAATGGTGGTTATATTATACAACACTTCCAACAGGAAGTGGTGCGAAAAATAAACCTTGTTATGCTACTTCCGCTAATGGATTAAATTTTACACCCAACGCTGGTAATAGTAATTATAGTCTAACCATGACAGGTTATTCACCGTGGGCGAATGCTGATGTAAATGGATCTAATGTAATGCTAAATAAAAATGGAACCTACCACTTATATTTCGATAATTTTACTACAAACCTTGATGGTGTTCATTATGCAATCAGTACAGACGGAATTAACTTTACCTATCAAAATGCTGCATTAACTGAAAACGGCCGCGTTTGCAATGATGTAAAAGAATTTACATTTAACAATCAGAATTATTATGTAATGATGGCTCATGCCAATACAAGTGCTGTTTTTTATTCTGTCAGTAATAATTTGTCTTCTTTTCCAACAACACAAACATTAACCAATAATTTCAATAGTAATGATCAATACATTACTGCAGTTGGTATAGCTTCTGATAATAACAGATGTTTAGGTTTATTATACGGAGCAGGTGCAGTCCCAACTTTGGATCATAATGCAATTTATGCGAAATGGTTACAAAAGAAAGTGATTTTCAGTAACCAATATATCTACTGGGGTATTGGTGAAAGTGGTTATGGCCCCGATCGGATAAGGTTATACATGGATAACACCGTTGAAACAGGTAAATTTTTAGTTTACGATACAGATGGGCAAACCTTGCTATACAAAAGCCCTTCGGTTACCATGCGTGGTGGCGATATTTGGGAATATTTTGAAGGAACTACAATACCCACTATCATTCCGAGCGGGGCAACAACTTTTTGTCAGGGTGGAAGTGTAATTTTAGATGCGGGACCAGGATATTCAAACTACTTATGGAGCAACGGAATAACCACTCAAACAAATACGATTACAAATTCAGGTAATTATTCGGTAATAGTTACTAGCGGTAACTTATGTTCTGCAAACTCTTCTGTTACAGCAGTCACCGTTAATTCAAACCCTTCAACACCTAATATCAATGCAAGTGGACCAACATCTTTTTGCCAGGGAAATAATGTAATTTTAGATGCTGGAACAGGATATACAAACTATTTATGGAGTGATGGAGTCGTAACTCAAACCAATACAATTACAAGTTCCGGTAATTATTCGGTAATAGTTACCAATGGCAGCGGATGTTCAGCAACTTCATCTATAACAACTGTAACGGTTCATCCTCCGCCAAATGTGGCTTGTACACCGCCTTCCTCTTCATTCTGTGTAGGGGATTCGGTGCAATTAACTGCCACTGGTGCAAACTCCTATTATTGGACGCCTTCCACAGGACTGAGTGCTTCTGCTGGCAACGCTGTTACTGCCAGTCCTATTGTTACAACCACGTATACTATAATAGGTGTAGTAGCTTTAGGATGTACGAACACAACTAGTATTACAGTTGTTGTTAATCCTTTACCAACTGTGACATGCACACCTGCTTCACCTGCAATCTGTATCGGAGATTCAGTAAACTTAACAGCAAATGGCGCGAGCATATATACTTGGATGCCATCAACAGGACTGAGCACTTCCACAGGCAGTAATGTTATTGCTACTCCTATTGTTACATCAACATACATTATAAAAGGGATTTCATCCTTAGGATGTACTGATACAATTACCGTTACTATTACTATTAATCCATTGCCACCAATTCCAATCATTACACAAAGCGGAAGTAATTTAGCTTCAAGTGTTGTTAGTGGTAATCAATGGTATCTCAACAATTCCATCATTATTGGTGCAACATCTCAAAATTACCCTCCCACCCAAAGTGGCAATTATTCCCTTGTAGTAATTGATTCTAACGGTTGCTCTGCTTCGTCAGTTGTGTTCAATTACACTATAACATCCATGGACGTTTCAAACAGATCAGGATCGGAAATAGTGATTTATCCAAATCCGAATGATGGGAAGTTTAAAATTTCCTTTGGTCAATCTGAACTCGTTTTTGTTTCTCAGATTTTGAAACAAGGCTGCCTTGCGGAGGCAAGGGTTCAGCATGACATTTTCATTTACAATATGCTTGGAGAAAAAGTATTTCAATCTTCAAGCCTAAATCGACAAACATCAAATGAAATAGACCTTTCCGCTTCACCAAAAGGAATTTATTTTGTGAAAATTTATGACGGAGATGAAAATCATTCAGAAAAAATAATTGTTCAATAACAAATACAACCGTTGTTTATTTTAAGAACTTCTATGTTACGAATTATTTGTTACGAATTGTGTTTAGAAGACTTTCAGATTGTGTTTTGGCTTTAAAATAAAAATGTTTCAAATACGACCGGTGTTTATTTTACGAACTGGGTGTTAAGAATCATTTGTTACGACCTTTTTTTAAAGGACTTTCAGCCTTTTGTGTTTGGGTTTATAAATAAAAATGTTTTAAATTTCAATAAATAAGTGTTACGTATTGTTTGTTACGAAATGTGTTTAAAGTAATTCCACAGAATTATGAACATTGTTGATAAAAATGTGTTTAAAAAGTTCCTCAAAAAACTTGGCTTTTTATTTTTTCAAAAAAGAACCTCCATTAACAAAAATAAAGCTGTAAGGCTGGCCCCTATTTTTCAAAACCCAACTATAACTTTTTTTTGCACGCTGCTTAATTCTCTTTAATGAGTTCCTTTTTTCACTACCTTTGGTTGTAGTGTTTAGTTTTTAGACAAACTGTCGTTGGTGGCAATTGCTGTAAAGAGAAAAATACGCATCGAAAAAAAACGGACAGTTACGAAAAAAATTACACATCAGACGGATAGAGGGGAACAGACATTTACGGAGTATGACAGATATTGGCAGACTGTATGGTGGAAGACCTTTGTGTATGAAGGTTGTAGCGTGTTTCAACTGCTGCGGAGAATAACGGATATTTGCGGACTGTGACGTGGAAGACCTTTGAGCGAAGACCTTAGCATGTTTCGCCTCTTAAGTTTTATAACCGATATTTACGGACCTTTGTGTGGAAGACATTTGTGTATTATTCATGCGAAATAATATGATGTATGGAAACGGAAACCCGAAGTGCAAGATGTGATTGCGGAAACTGCTTAAAATATTTAGCATTTATTTAATCGCTTTTCATTTATATGAAGTCAATAAAAATAGTAATAAGGGTAAATACATTAAGATGAGTAAACAAGATAAATTTTCTTATTTAGGAAACGCTGACACAGCTTCAATAGAGGATTTGTTTCAAGACTATTTGAAAGATAATAATTCTGTAGATTTTGGATGGAAGAAATTTTTTGAAGGATTTGAATTTGCTCGCAAAAATTATGAAGATAGTGATGAAATTCCATTAAATGTAAAAAAGGAGTTTAATGTAATTAATCTCATCAATGGATATCGCACACGTGGACATTTATTCACACAAACAAATCCTGTTCGCGAACGAAGACAATATCATCCCAATCTAGACATTGAAAATTTTGGTTTGGAACAAATTGATCTAGAATTGTTTTTTCATGCAGGAACACAAATTGGGATTGGCCCGGCCAAACTAAAAGACATTGTTGCTCATCTACAACAAACTTATTGCTTGTCAATTGGTGCAGAATATATGTATATTCGAACTCCTGAAGTAGTAGGCTGGTTGCAGGAGAAAATGGAAAGCAGCAAAAACACGCCAAACTTTTTGGCTCATGATAAGTTAATGATTTTGCATAAGCTTAATCAGGCAGTATTATTCGAAAATTTTTTACATACAAAATTTGTCGGGCAGAAACGTTTTTCATTAGAAGGTGCCGAAGCAACTATCCCTGCCTTAGATGCAGTTTGTGAGTTTGGTGCAGATATGGGAATAAAGGATTTTATAATTGGAATGGCACACAGAGGGCGTTTAAATATCCTCACCAATATATTAAATAAAAAGCATGAAGATGTTTTTTCAGAATTTGAAGGATTCCTATCTGAAGAAGCCGATTTTGATGGAGATGTGAAATATCATCAGGGTTATTCTAGCGACCGTATCAGTAAACATGGAAATAAATTTCATATCAGTTTAACCCCGAACCCTTCACATTTAGAAGCGGTTAATCCTGTAGTAGAAGGAATAGCTCGTGCTAAAATTGATATTTTTCATAACGGAGATATTAAAAAAGTTTGCCCTATCATAATTCATGGTGATGCGGCAATAGCAGGACAAGGCATTGTTTACGAAGTATTACAAATGAGTAAACTTGATGGTTATAAAACAGGTGGAACGGTTCATCTTGTAATAAATAATCAAGTAGGATTTACAACCAATTATTTGGATGCACGTTCCAGTACTTATTGCACAGATGTGGCGAAGACAGTTCTTTCACCAGTGCTCCATGTGAATGGGGACGATGTGGAAGCCTTAGTTTTTACAGTTAAACTGGCAATGGAATTCCGTCAAAAATTTCATAATGATGTTTTTATTGATGTTTTATGTTATCGTAAATATGGACATAACGAAGGTGACGAACCTCGTTTTACGCAACCTTTATTGTACAAAGCAATTGCAGCACATCCAAATCCAAGAGAAATATATGTTGAACAGCTAATTTCAAGAGGGGATATTGATTTAGAATTTGCAAAAGAAACTGAAAAGAATTTCAAAGAACTTTTGCAGGAAGAATTATATAAAGCAAAAAAGGCTGGTAAATCAAAAGTGACTTCGTTTTTAAAAAGTCAATGGACTGGCTTGAAAATGGCAGATAACAATGCTTTCGATAAATCACCTGATACCTCTATCGATAAGAAAATATTTTTAGAGATTGCTAAAAAAATAGTTGAGCTGCCAAAAGACAAAAAGTTTTTCACTAAAATTAAAAAATTATTTGATGATCGTGTAGCGATGATCACCAATGATAATTACGATTGGGCCATGGGGGAATTAATGGCCTATGCCAGTTTGATGAAAGATGGTCACAATGTTAGGTTTAGTGGACAAGATGTAGAACGTGGGACTTTTTCTCATCGTCATGCAGTTGTAACATTTGAGGATTCAGAAGAAGAATATATCCCTTTGAATAATTTCGGTGCGAAAGGCAAACTAAGCATTTACAATTCTTTGTTATCAGAATACGGAGTACTTGGATTTGAATTTGGATATTCTTTAACTGCTCCGAATGCATTAACAATATGGGAAGCGCAATTTGGTGATTTCTTTAACGGGGCACAAATTGTGATTGACCAGTTCATCACTTCTGCGGAAGCGAAATGGAGAAGAATGAGTGGCTTGGTAATGCTGCTGCCACACGGATACGAAGGAATGGGTCCCGAACATTCCAGTGCTAGAATGGAACGTTTTTTACAACAGTGTGCAGGAAACAATATGCAATTGGTGAATTGCACAACTCCTGCAAATCAATTTCATGTTTTACGCAGACAACTTTTAAGAGACTTCAGAAAACCATTGATCTGTTTTACTCCTAAAAAATTATTACGTTACTCATCCTGTGTTTCTTCATTAAAAGATTTTACTACTGGTGGATTTCAGGAGGTAATTGATGATAATTCAGCAAATGCAAAATCAGTAAAAAAAGTTGTTTTTTGTTCCGGTAAAATTTATTATGATCTGATTGAAGGAAAACAAAAAGTAGAAGCAGATGATGTTGCAATTATCAGAGTAGAACAATTATATCCGTTTCCGGCAAAGCAAATAGGTGAAATAATTGAAAAATACAAAACAGCTGAAAATTTTGTTTGGGCACAGGAAGAGCCTGAAAATATGGGTGCCTGGGTACACATGATGCGTTTCTTTATGAAATATCCTGAAACAAAAGGAGTTCCTTTAAAATATGTGGGAAGAGGAGAAAGCTCAAGTCCCGCAACAGGATTTTCTAAATCTCACGGAGAACAGCAACAACGAATTATTGATGCAATAGTATCAAGAAAATTAATAACTAAATAGATAGCTAAAAGTATGGCAATAGTTGAAATTAAAGTGCCGAGTCCGGGCGAATCAATTACAGAAGTAGTGATAGCACGTTGGTTAAAAAAAGACGGGGAGTTTGCAGAAAAAGATGAACCTGTGGCAGAAATTGATTCCGACAAAGCTACATTAACAATCAATGCGGAAGATGCCGGTGCTATAAAACTACTCACATCTGAAGGTGATACCGTAAAAGTAGGCCAAGTAGTTTTTTCCATTGACACTTCTGTCAAAGCAAGTGAAAAGAAGAGTGCAGATAGTAAACCAAAAGTAGTTGCAGAAATAACTATTAAATTGGAAACAGAAGCTGCAAAAAATTTACAAAAGGAAACAGAAAAATCTTTTTCAGCAAAAGAAAATTCTACTCCATTAGCAAAAAATATAATGGATGAAAATAAAATTCCAGTAAGTAAAGTTACTGGAACTGGTAGAGGCGGACGTATCATGAAAGCAGATGTTCTAAATTTATTATCAAAAGGTTTTGATTCAATATCTGATGTAAAATCCGAAGGGACTAGAGATACTGAGCGTTCTAAAATGTCGCCCTTGCGTAAAAAATTAGCAGAGCGCTTAGTTGCGGTGAAAAATGAAACAGCTATGTTGACTACATTTAATGAAGTGGACATGAGCGCCATTTATGAACTGCGGGCAAAATATAAGGATAAGTTTAAAGAAGTACACGGAGTAAACCTAGGTTTCATGAGTTTCTTTACTAAGGCAGTAACTGAAGCCTTAAATTTATTTCCTATAGTAAATGCAATGATTGATGGTGAAGAAATTGTATATCACAAATATGCTGATATTGGAATTGCTGTGAGTGCCCCTAAAGGGTTAGTTGTTCCGGTGGTGCGTAATGCAGAGCAAATGAGTTTTGCTCAAATTGAGATAGCAATTCGGAATCTAGCGATCAAAGCACGCGACAATAAAATTACATTAGAAGATATGAGTGGTGGAACATTTACCATTACAAATGGTGGCGTATTTGGTTCTATGATGAGCACTCCAATTATTAACCCTCCACAAAGCGCAATTTTAGGAATGCATAATGTTGTGGAGAGACCGGTGGCCATAAACGGACAAGTGGTAATTCGTCCAATGATGTACGTTGCCTTATCTTACGACCACAGAATTATTGATGGACGTGAATCTGTTGGCTTTCTTGTGAAAGTAAAAGAAATGCTGGAGAGTCCAACGAAGATGCTATTTGGTGGTAAAGACCAGAATGAAATTATTTTAGGTTTATAGAGAATCAACATTTTTAATATAGAATGCCAATAAAAAAATAGTAATAAGAATACATGTCTTGGCCCGCCATAGGTTGACAGGCCAATGCACGGTTGGACTGTAACTTTAAAAAAAGAAGCAACTAAGCGCCAACATAAAATATGCGCTAAAAGTTTTGTATTTAGCCGTTAGCCGTCATTGTCGCGAAAACCGATAAAATGTATCAATTTAAAAAGTAAAAATATATTTTTTAAAACCTTTTTTAATTTTATGTGTCTAAAAAAATAAATAGTTTCTTTTAAAAAATTTTTAAAAATTATAATTATGAAAAAATTAAAATTACTTTATTTATTTTTATTGCCAATTTTAGGATGTAACAAAGATGATAATCAAATAACGGTCCTTCCAACGCCAATTGCTACCGAATCAATGTATTTTCCATCCAATGATAATACAAATTGGGAAACAAAATCAATAGCAAGTTTAAACTGGAATGAAAGTGCTGTTCAGCCTTTGAAAGACTACCTAATTCAAAAAAACACAAAATCTTTTATGATTTTAGTAAACGGAAGAATTGTAATGGAAGAGTATTTTGAAGGCCATACTGATACTTCGACGTGGAAGTGGAATAGTGCAGGTAAAACTTTGGTGGCAACAACAACGGGAATAGCGCAACAAGAAGGTTTTCTCAATATTAACAACAAAGTTTCTGATTATCTTGGTACAGGTTGGACAAGTGAAACTTTAGAACAAGAAAACTTAATAACATCAAAAAATCTTCTTTCAATGACTTCGGGACTTAATGACGCTAGTAATTTAGTTATAATTTCAAATTTGACATATATAGCAGATGCAGGAACAAGATGGTCTTATGCAAACGTTTTTCAAAAGTTAATGGATGTTGTTGAAGCAGCAAGTAATCAAAATTATGAAACTTACTTCGATAATAAACTAAAAAATAAAATAGGAATGGAAGGCTTTTGGAATAATGGATTAATATATAAAATATATAATAGTAATACACGAAGTATGGCACGGTTTGGTCTATTAGCTCTAAATAAAGGAAAGTGGAAAAATGAAACAATAATAAACGAAACATTTTTTAATGAAAGTATCACAACTTCGCAAAATATAAATCCTTCATATGGATATTTATGGTGGCTAAATGGTAAACCTAATTATATGGTTCCAGGAGGTCAAACTGTTTATCAAACATCTTTAGTTTCGAACGCTCCTTCAGATATGTATTCAGCAATGGGTGCTGAAGATCAACGTATTTATGTAATTCCAAGTAAAAATATGGTAATAATAAGGATGGGAGGAGCATCAGACCCCGCGACACCAAATTTTGCATTATCTGGATTTGATAACGATGTATGGCAGAAAATAAATTTGGTAATTAATTGAAAATAAAAAACAACGAACCGCTAACAGCGGCTTGCTGTAATTGGGGTGTCAGGCTTTCGGAAAGTGTTTTTTGTACTTGTAAAGTTCAGGTTTTACTAAAAGTTTTGTTTGTGCTTTTTCCAAACTATAGTATAAATTTATTTTTTAAAAATTGCGATTTAGTTCAGTACATTTAATAAAGTTTATCGGTTAAGACAGTTTTGTGGTTTTAAATTTCCGCAATTCTTTTAGCTGTAAAACATTATAAAAAATTAAATAATACCCTTTGAAAAAAACAAGAACTCAATATGAATTACTTGATTTCTAAGCTTATTTTTCAGTCTAGATATTGGATTCTTTTTGTTTTTTTGAATTCCAATTTTTCTGCGAATGCTCAGCCTTTTGTTAATCTTGAATCAGGAGGATTCTTTACAAATATTAATGATATTCGCAACGGCAATAATGGAACGTTATTTTCTCTGAAAAATGATTTTCAGACTCCAGTAAGTCCATTTTTGAGGTTGCGCCTCGGCCACTTATCAAATGGGAAAAATCACTTTTCATTTCTTTTCGCTCCCTTAAAAATCGTAGAAACTGAAACAGTAGAAAACGATATAGTATTTGATGGAAAAACCTTTAAAGCTAACTTACCAATAGAAGCTATTTACAAGTTTAATTCTTATCGATTTACATATAATAGAAGAATTATTAGTAAAGACAATTTTAAATTTGGTCTTGGTTTGTCTATAAAAATTAGGGACGCAGGAGTCTCGTTGAAGAATAAAGATCTTTTGAGTGAAAACTTTAGCATTGGTTTCGCTCCTCTTATCAACCTATTAGCCAATTGGGATATAGCTCAAAAAATGGGTATTGATTTCTTTGGAGAAGTTATAGCTGCAAGTAAAGGCAGAGCAATTGACCTTTCATTATCTGGAAGATATAGTTTTTCTAAAAACTTAAAAGGAAACATTGGCTATAGACTGCTTGAAGGCGGAGCAAACGGAACGAATCGATATAATTTTATTCAACTTCATTTTATCTTTGCTAGTTTAAACTACTCATTTAATAAAAACAATAAAGAGCCATAAATACTCAATTTTAGTGGTTTAATTTTTATTGTTAATTATATTATTTAAAAATTTTATAACAGTAGCTAAGCAAAAGGAGGGGTTTCGTGTTCCAAAGACAGTTTTGTGATTAATCTAACATTAATTTTTCAAATCAAGTTTTGTGTTAAAAGTCCCGCCCTTCGCTTAGCTGCAAAGCGTCAAACTGTCTAAAAACTCACAACGATTTGTTGATTACTTTTTTATTTCATCGTATCTTTCTGCACTGTTTAGGCTACCGAGGTATCAGAACAACGCAGGATTAAAACGAAACTACGCTGCGCTTCGTTGCCTTTAATTCCTATATTTGCAGACCCTACAAAGACAGACAACGGAATGAAATTAACAAGACTTTTCAACGATTTTTTTGATAGCGAAAAAGCCGGCGGACTAATTTTAGTTTTCATGACAGTTCTTTCACTTGGACTTGCAAATTCTTCCTGGCAGACAGCCTATATTAACTTTTGGCATTTTGACTTGGGCGGATACAGTATCGTTCATTGGATTAATGATGGACTAATGACTATTTTTTTTCTACTCATTGGTTTAGAGTTAGAACGAGAAATTTATCACGGAGAACTTTCCGACATAAAAAATGCTTCATTACCAATCTTTGGAGCATTGGGTGGCATGCTTGTTCCTGCAGGAATTTTTTTATTGCTCAACTTCGGGACAGGTACTCAAGCAGGCGCAGGTATTCCAATGGCTACAGACATTGCTTTTGCTATCGGCATTTTATCTCTTCTAGGCAATCGTGTTCCTACCTCTCTAAAAATATTCTTGACAGCTTTGGCAGTAATGGACGACTTGGGAGCAATCATAGTTATTGCAATTTTCTACACGACCTCAGTAGCATTTCTAAATTTATTTATTGCATTAGGCATTTTCGGTTTTCTACTCATTCTAAACCGACTGAAAGTTCACAACCTAATTCCATATTTAATTGGTGGTTTAGCTATGTGGTATTTTATTTTACACTCAGGTGTTCACCCTACAATAACAGGTGTTTTATTAGCATTTGCAATTCCATTTGGCAACGGTGGAGAAAAATCACCTTCATTTATTCTCCAACATTTCTTACACAAACCAGTTGCTTTTTTTATTCTTCCATTGTTTGCATTAGCCAATACTTGCATTGCGGTTGGCGATAGTTGGCAAATTGGTTTAGGACAAACAAACAGTTTAGGGATTATTGCAGGACTTGTAATCGGAAAGCCTTTAGGTATTTTGTTCTTTTCATTTATAGGCGTTGGCTTGGGAATTTGCGCATTACCGACAGACTTGAAATGGAAAAATATAATTGGTGCAGGTTTTTTAGGCGGTATCGGTTTTACAATGTCAATCTTCATTACACTTCTTGCGTTCGACAATGCAGACATCGTAAACAATTCAAAAATTGCAATTCTAATTGCTTCACTTATTGCAGGGACAATTGGTTTTATATTTCTCAAACTAACACTTAAAACAAAGGTGGAAAATGAGGAGACAACTTGACGACATAAAAATTAATCGATAAATAATAAATAAAATGAATAAAAAATTAATACTCCTATTTTTATGTTTTCAATATTTAAATATAAATGCACAACAATGGATAGATAAAAAATACAATTACGATAGCACATTAAATGTTACCTATGGAACGGCATTAAATTTTAATGGCGGAACAGACACTTTATCAATGGATATTTATATGCCAATTTGCGATGATATAAACCACGACTCACGGAAACCATTGCTGATGTGGGTGCATGGTGGTGCATTTCTTGCAGGAGATAAGAGTGAGATGACGAATCTATGCAAACAATTTGCTAAAAGAGGTTATGTAACTGCAAGTATTAATTATAGATTAGGTTTTATATCAGATGATTTCGCTTGGAATTGTAATTACCCCAATTATTCATGTATTTTCGCAACCGATAGTGCAGAATGGTATCGAGCATATTATAGGGCAATACAAGATGCTAAAGGAGCATTGAGATACTTAATTAATAGAAATGTAACTTTTAAAATTGATACAAATAATATTTTTGTAGCAGGTGAAAGTGCAGGAGCTTTCATTTCATTAGGAGTAGGATTATTAGACACTCTAATTGAAAAACCAATACAAGCGAATGCAATTAGTAATTCACCCAATCCAATAAGTAGTTCATTAAGCTGTGAATATAATATTGGCAAAGTATTTAATGGTGCAAATGTATCACGACCAGATTTGGGAAGTATTGACGGGACAATTGAACCAACTAATATTGTTTATAAAATAAAAGGAATTGGTAATATGTATGGTGCAATGTTAAGTGATTTACTGAAAAACAATAGAGCAAATACTATCAAACCTGCTATCTATTCTTTTCACCAACCTTGCGATTTAGTTGTTCCTATTGATAGTGGGGGTGTTTATGCAGGTTTATCTTGGTGTATGACAAATGGCTACAATTGCTATGGTATTTCAAACACTGCTAAACTTTATGGTAGTAGGGCATTTAGTAATTGGAACACAAATAATGGATATGGTTATACTATTCATGACGAATTTACTACAACAGATTTTCTGTATAGCTTTTTACTTGGAACAGGTAGTTGTGCAGATCAAATAAATAATCCATGCCATGCTTATGATAATTCTGTTTTGAGAGAAAATAATTTGACTGCTTTTTTTGCACCATTAGTTACAACTAATCCTGTTTGTGATACAACTATATTCCCTTCGGGAGTAATTTCAATTACCGATAAAGGAATATTTAATTTGTACCCTAATCCAACTACTAATGTTTTAACTGTCTTTTGTAGGAGCTACCAAAATTTTACAATTTCAATTTATGATATGCTAGGACAAAAATACTACGATGAGATTGCCTTAACGCAGGAGCATTCACAAATTAATGTTAACAATTTACATTCAGGTATTTATATTATAGTTGTAAAAAATAATAATAGAAAAATAAATACAATTAGATTTGTTAAGGAATAGAAGGTCTGTCACTAACATACATCGGTTTTGCGATAGTGGGGCTTTTGTACTAAATTTGAAGATCAGAATTCTATTAGGCATTTGTATTGCATTGAACATTTGTACTTTAAATTCTCTACCATCACAAAGCCGAAAACCACTATAGCCAATGGAAGTGCGACTGTTACAAAGTATAATTTTTCTTTATTTTTATTTTAGGTGAAGTTTTAAATTGGAAACTGGTGGTAAGATCCCCAGCTTATTTTGCTTGCCATGGAAATTTTTTTACAAGAATATGTAAGTTGTTGATTATCAGTGTAAGTTATTTGTACTGCATTGCTTTTGAATTTTTAAAACTTTATTATGTCAAAAATAAATTGTATCATTGTAGAACGTTTCCACTGTTATATAATCCTATAACAATTCAAATCAAAAAAAATTCTATCAAAATAATACAATTCAAAAATCTTATTTATTAGTCTAGCCTAAAATCAATTTTTCTAATTGGTTCATAATTAACTAAACAAAAAAAACATGTACGACATTATTGAATTAAACAACAAACTTGTGGGTGAGCTTAAAGATATTGCTAAGAATTTAAATATTCCTAAGTATGACGCATTGAAAAAACAAGAGCTTGTTTATAAAATTTTAGATCACCAAGCAATTAATCCTATTGCTGATAAGATAACTGTAGAAACTACTAATACTACTAATATTACACCTGTAGAGAATACTGTTGCTGCAAAGGCTGTTATAATTAAGAATAACACACCAATAAAAAACAGTAATAATAACAATAAAGAAAACATAACACTTCGTCCTCGTAAAGTTAGGTTAGAGAATATTGATACAGAATCCAAGACTAAAGAAAAGGAAGTAACTCCTTTTTTTCATGAGGAAGATTTTTCAGTAAATGAACAAAAAGAAGAAGTTGATTTTAAAGCAGAAAACGCTATTTCGGAAGAGGCTGTAGACCCTACTATCACCCCAGTAGTTCAAAGCTTCACAAATCAGGAAGCGGAAAATATACCAGAAAATATACCAGAGCATACAATTGATAATGCCAGTTTAGATCGAAAAGAAAATCAAAATCGCAATAGATATAATCAACGTCAACAAGAACAATATAATTTTGATGGTATTGTAGTTAGTGAAGGGGTGTTGGAAACTATGCCCGACGGATATGGCTTTTTAAGGTCATCAGATTATAATTATTTAAGTTCTCCCGATGATATTTATGTGTCGCAATCACAAATAAAATTATTTGGTTTAAAAACAGGGGACACTGTGCGAGGAAGCATACGACCACCAAAGGAAGGAGAAAAATATTTCCCATTGATAAAGGTGGAGAAAATTAATGGACGTGAGCCAGCATTTGTTAGAGATCGCGTTCCATTTGATTATTTAACACCGCTATTTCCTTACGAAAAATTTAATTTAACAGGTCATCCCCAGCAAAATTTATCTTCACGAATTGTAGATTTGATAACGCCAATAGGGAAAGGTCAAAGGGCATTGATTGTGGCACAGCCCAAAACTGGTAAAACCGTATTGCTAAAGGACATTGCCAATGCAATAGCGGCAAATCATCCGGAAACATATTTAATCATTTTGTTGATTGATGAACGTCCGGAGGAGGTTACCGATATGGCTCGCAGTGTAAAGGCAGAAGTAATTGCTTCTACATTTGATGAGCCGGCAGATCGCCATGTAAAAATTGCAAATATTGTGTTAGAAAAAGCAAAACGCATGGTAGAATGTGGACATGATGTATGCATCTTATTAGACTCTATTACTCGTTTAGCGAGAGCCTATAACACAGTTCAGCCAGCATCGGGTAAAGTATTGAGTGGGGGTGTAGATGCCAACGCTTTGCACAAGCCGAAACGTTTTTTTGGAGCGGCTCGTAAAATTGAAGGTGGCGGATCTTTAACTATAATTGCTACTGCACTTACTGAAACTGGTTCTAAGATGGATGAAGTTATCTTTGAAGAATTTAAAGGCACTGGAAATTCCGAAATACAGCTGGATCGCAAAATTGCAAATAAGCGTATCTATCCAGCTATCGATATCATCGCATCGAGTACACGAAGGGAAGATTTGTTGATAGATAAAGAAACACAGCAGCGAGTTTGGATCCTTCGTAAGCACCTTTCGGATATGAATCCGGTTGAAGCGATGGAATTTATGAAAGACCATATTAAAAATACGCACACAAATGAAGAGTTTTTAATTTCGATGAACGGGTAAGGTTCTAATTATTTGAAAATAGTTAAGTCATATCAATTTATCATTTTTTTAGATAAAAAAATAAAAGTTAATCGAAGAAACTTTTTAATTTATAGCACAATATTTTATGAGAATAATTTTACCTATTAAATTAGCTTTAGCTGCTGGAATAATTAATTGTATCGCCTGGTTTGGAGTAGCAAAATCTTTAGGGTATTACTCTTTAAATATTGGACAATATAGATATTTCATTACCTTATTTCTCCTGGTTTTAGGTGTTTTAATCTCAATTTATTATGAACGCAAAAAGCAATCTGGATTTATTGAATATAAAGAAGCCGTTAAATCTGGGGTGATTTTTAGCCTTGTTTTAGCAATTATAATTTCTGTTTTTAATTATGTTTATTATAAATTTATTCGTTCTGATGTTATTGATTTTTTTGTTAGTGAGGAAAAAAAAGCCTGGCTGGCAAACAATAGAACATTGGAAGAAACAAATAAATACATAATAGAATATTATATTCCTTCGTATGGTTTTTTTCATATTTTGATGACTACGCTTTTTTTAGGGATAATTATTTCTTTAGTTTCAGGGGCATTATTTCGCAAAAAAAACCCGCATTCATTTAGTACAAATTGAGCCACTCCCTAAATATTATTCTAATAGTCTGATTAAAATATAAGTTTCAAACTTCCCCATTCTTCTTTTTTAACTTTATATATATATTTATAACTGGAATTCAATTATTTTGGTTTTGGTTAAGAGTATTGAATTTTTGTTTAATTTCGAAGAACCTTTTAATATATAATTATTTATTAAATTGCTTGTTTAAATATTAATTTAATAATGATATTTTTTTTAATTAAACTTAATTTCAAAATAGTATTATAGGGTTTAGGGTTAACTAATTTAGGATAAATTAAATTTTTTAATTTGAAATTAACATTACTTATTTAATATTTAAGTTTGTTAAATAGCTTATTAATATTTTTAATTGATTGTTTAACAATAGCGGGAATTACAATTTAATGTAAATGTTTTAATTAAGATAAGAGTCCTTTATTTTTAATTTTTTTTTAATTGAAATGTTAAGGGAATTATAAAAAAACCTATGTGGGCTTTAATAGCAAGATTTATTTTACTAAACAGATTAACAATAATTACTGTAATAGTTTCAATTACACTTTTTATGGGCTATTTTGCCCAAAAAGCGGATATAACTTATGCCAACCCTTCGCTATTACCGGAAAGTGATACCACTGCAATAGATTATATAAAATTTAAAAATATATTTGGGCAGGATGGTAGTGTTATGGTGATAGGTATTCAGGATGAAGGCCTTTATGCCCTTCAACGTTTTAGAGATTGGTATGAATTAGGAAATAAAATAAAAAAAGTAAAGGGTGTAAAAGCAGTAGTTTCCGTTGCACGTCTTCAAAAGATTATTAAGAATGATAGCTTAGGAACCTTCGAAAAAATATCATTAGTTTCACGTGCCCCTCAAACGCAAGCTGAAGTTGACAGTATTAAAGAGGCTATTCATCGCTTGCCATTTTATCGAGGTATTATATACAACGATTCTACCCATTCTACTTTAATGGCAATTACTTTCGATACTAAAGATTTGAATACTAAAAATCGATTGGTGATAGTTGACTCTATAAAACTAGCAGTTGAAGAATTTTTAACAAAAAATCAAGTGGAAGTTCATTATTCTGGCATGCCATATATTCGTACTTCGGTAGCCCGTAAAATACAACATGAAATGTTTTTTTTCATGATCTTGGCTATTTTTGTAACGGCTATTATTTTGTTTTTATTTTTCCGTTCTATCTTGCCGGTATTGTTTTCATTGGTGGTAATTATTTTTGGGGTTATTTGGTCGGTGGGCTTATTAGTTTTATTCGGTTATAAAATTTCTGTTTTAACCGGATTGATTCCTCCGCTTTTAATTGTGATAGGTGTTCCAAATTGCATCATGCTTTTAAATAAATACCATACCGAATATGGCAAATCGGGAAATAAAATGCAAGCATTATCTGCTTCAATTGAAAAAGTAGGTATTTCCTTATTTTTAGCTAATGTTACTACTTCTATTGGGTTTGCCGTATTTTGTTCTACCGATAGTCAATTGCTTTTTGAATTTGGATTAATATCTTCGGTAAGTGTTATTTTAACTTATATTATATCTTTAATGTTAGTGCCGATTGTATTTAGTTTTTTGCCGGAGCCCTCTGTAAAACATACGAAACATTTGCGGAACCATTTCATTTCAAAAGTGTTGGAAAAGATTGATTATTGGGTACACAATTATCGTAAGCGAATATATATATCAGTAATTTTTATTGTTATAATTTCAATTTTCGGGATTACTAAATTGCTTCCACTAGGTTACGTTGTTGATGATTTGCCAAAGAAAGATCCTATTTTACTAGATCTAAAGTATTTTGAAAAAAATTATCGTGGTGTTTTACCTTTCGAAATAAGCATAGACACAAAAAAACCCAACGGTGTTTTTTCTGATGGAGGTCGTACTCTTTATAAAATAAATAAACTTCAAAAATTATTTCTCCAATATCCTGAATTTTCAAGAGCAATGTCTATTATAGAAGGAATAAAGTTTGCTAATCAAGCTTATAATAACGGAGAGGAAAAGTATTATCGTTTGCCTGGTGCCTTGGAGCTTCAGCAAATTGCAGGATTTATTGGCAGCAGTGCCCGCGATAAGCAGGATCAGTTTATCGCTTTTGTGGATACAGCAAAACAAATTACGCGTGTAAGTATACAAATGAAAGATGTAGGATCTATCAGGATGAAAGCATTAATAGCTGAGATTAAGCCACGCGTAGATAGTATTTTTAATTTTGATTATGAAACAAATGCTTGGGCTGCAAGTGACAAAAATTATAAAGTTACCTTAACGGGCAATAGCTTAATGTTTGTAAAAGGAAATCAGTTTTTAGTTGGAAATTTATTAGAGAGCCTATTTTTGGCTATAATTCTTATAGCTATTGTGATGTTTACACTATTTATGTCGCCCCGAATGATATTCATATCAGTAATTCCCAGTTTAGTTCCCTTGTTAATTACTGCAGGGTTAATGGGTTATTTCCAAATTTATTTAAAGCCAAGTACTATATTAATATTTAGTATCGCGTTTGGTATTGCTTCAGATGGCACACTTTACTTTTTAACTAAATATCGCCAGGAATTGAAAGGTCAAAAAATAAGCATCTCTAAAGCTGTATCACTCACCATTAAAGAAACAGGAGTAAGTATGATTTATACTGCAATTATTTTATTTTTGGGCTTTAGTATTTTTGCTTTTTCTAGTTTTGGGGGCACTTCATCGCTAGGGAAATTAATTTCCTTCACCTTATTAATTGCATATTGCTCCAACCTTATTTTGTTACCTTGTTTCTTGCTATCCTTGGAAAAAAGACTTACCAATAAAGAGTTTTTGCAAACACCCCTTCTGGATGTGGATGAGTCAATAAATGATTCGCGTGATTAAATAATTTACCTAATAGTGTATATGGTTGATGCTTATTATATTATTTCATCTACTTGTTAGCGGTTTGATATTAAATCTTTGTTTTTTATTTTGTTTTCTCCATTTTATAACCGAAGAACTTTTACAGCCCCAACAGCTCTTTTTTTGATTTTTCCATGTACAAAATAAAGATCTTGAAACCACTTTTAATACCCTTCGTTCAAATTCTTTGCTGTATTGACTTTTAGACAATTTTACAAACTGTTTTTCGCTATTATACCATAATACACGGAATTAATAAAAAAACAAAACGAAAATTAAATTTGTTTTTATTTATTTTGCTTATAGTTATATTCAGCCAGCAGTAAATTAATATCACTAATTAATTGATTAACTTCATTGGTGTCGGTGCCATCATAATATCCTCGGA
>CAMBDK010000049.1 GCA_945865315.1 Chitinophaga pinensis
AGCATATGACATCGCTGGTAAAAATATAGCATCCGAAGAATCTTTCCGAAGGGCTATTTACCTTGCAATAGACGTATATAAAACCCGTCAAATACACATGGAAATTACTTCCAACCCACTCAGTATAAGCTTAAAAAAAAGAGATCGCTAAAGCTGCAATTTTTTTATTAATCTTAGCTATCTCTATAGCAATAGGCTATAGCATGTAAAAAGTTTTTTTTATTAATATTTTTTTAAATGTGTTGATAGATAGATAGATAGATAGATAGAATTTCAGGCACTAAATCAAAATAAATATTATACCTTAACACCGATTTTAAAAAAATAGTTTAATTAGTTATGCTATTTTTTTTGAATCAAATTAAGAAAAATAAATTTTCAAAACCCACCCACATACTATAAAGCCTATGAAAACTCTAATAATCACAATAGTTTTAACTATTAACTTTCAACTACTAACTTTCAACTCTTTTTCGCAAGCGCCAGAAAAAATGAGTTACCAAGCTGTAATTCGTAATAGTAGTAATGCTTTAATAATATCTACACCAGTAGGGATGCAAATAAGCATATTGCAAGGTTCATCAACTGGTACAGCGGTATATGTAGAAACCCAAACCTCAAGCACCAATGCCAATGGTTTAGTAAGTTTAGAAATAGGAAGTGGTACACCAGTAACAGGCACATTTGCAGGTATTAACTGGGCAGCAGGTCCTTATTTTATAAAAACCGAAACCGACCCAACAGGCGGCACAGTTTATACAATAGCTGGCACAAACGAATTAATGAGCGTTCCTTATGCTTTGTTTAGTGCAAACGGAACGCCTGGAGCAGCCGGAACAAACGGAACTAATGGTTTAGTTGGAGCAACAGGCGCAGCAGGAACAAATGGTTTAGACGGAGCAGCCGGAACAAATGGAACAAACGGAACAAACGGAACAAATGGTGTAGTTGGAGTAACAGGTGCCGCTGGAACAAACGGAACAAACGGAACAAACGGAACAAATGGTTTAGTTGGCGCAACAGGAGCAGCCGGAACAAACGGTACAGCCGGATTAAACGGAACTAACGGAACTAATGGAACTAATGGTTTAGTTGGTGCAACGGGTGCAGCCGGAACAAACGGAACAAATGGTTTAGTTGGAGCAACGGGAACAAACGGAACAAATGGTTTAGTTGGGGGAACGGGTGCAGCCGGAACAAACGGAACAGATGGTTTAGTTGGACCAACAGGTGCTACCGGTTTGCTAAGCAGTGGAACTGCCGCAGGAAATACCCCTTATTGGAATGGTTCGCAATGGGTGGTGAATAATAGTAACATTCACAACAATGGTGCAGGAGTAGGTATTGGAACAACATCTCCAAATGCTTCTGCAAAAGTTGAAATTGCTAGTACCACCCAAGGTCTTCTACCTCCAAGAATGACGACAGTACAGCGCGATGCCATAGTTTCACCGGCTATTGGTTTGGTAATTTTTAATACCACTACAAATTGTTTGAATTTTTATATTGGAAACAGTTGGTATGAGACTTGTGGAACACTAATTTTAATTCCATACCCAGTTGGAACCGTAAATTGTGCGGGCGCAACAGCAGTGTTAAATGTAACCAACTCAATTACAGGAAAAATTTGGATGGACCGCAATTTGGGTGCCACGCAAGTGGCCACAAGCAGCACCGATGCAAATTCTTACGGCGATTTATACCAATGGGGTAGAAGGGCAGATGGGCACCAGTGCCGCACTTCAGCTACCACCGCTACCTTAAGCAGTATTGACCAACCTGCACATGGTGATTTTATACTAGCACCAAATGTTCCATTCGATTGGCGCAGCGCACAAAATACCAATTTATGGCAAGGAGTGAATGGTGTTAATAACCCTTGCCCAGCTGGCTATCGAATTCCTACCGAATCAGAGTTAGAAGCAGAGCGCTTAAGTTGGAGTGCAAATACATCGGTGGGAGCTTTTGCCTCCCCGCTGAAATTGCCTACGGCGGGTAACCGCAACAACAGCAGTGGTTCGCTCTTTAGTGTCGGTACCAACGGCAGCTGTTGGAGCAGTACGGTTAGTGGTATCTATTCACGCAGCCTCTACTTCTACAGCAGCGATGCCGACATGGTCACCTACGACAGAGCGGACGGGTACGCTGTGCGTTGCCTTAAGGATTGACCCCCCCCCCGCAGGCGCTAAGCTGTGCTTAGTGACGTTCCGCCCTTGCAGGTGTTATTTCACCTGCAAGTTTCAGTCCTTGCAGGTCTTCCGCCCTTGCAGGTGTTATTTCCCCCGCAGGCGCTAAGCTGTGCTTAGTGACGTTCCTAATTGGTAAGCTGTGCTTACCATACACAGTACTTCAAACACAGCAATACTAAATCCGTTCATTTTATTTTATAGATATAGGGGCCAAAAATAGTTGTTAAAAACATTCAAAAGGATTATTGATATTGAGTTTGATTAAAGTCAATTGAAAGTCGTTTCAATTGACTCAATGTATTTTGTCAAAAAATATTCCAATAATTGAAAATTTATTTGAAAACATTAAAATATGGTGTAATGGGCAAAAAATGCATTTATCACTTTAATCCACCATAGTATTATTACAATAATTAAAAATAAAAAAATAATAAATATCTGATAGAATAGATTTTTTGCATTTTTAAGGCGTATTTTTATGATTTAATTTCTTGCAAAACACTTGTTTTTATTAAATCCTCACTCTTAATCCTTTAATGCCGTATTATTTAATAATTGCTTCTCAAGTTTTTTAAATATTATTAATTATAGTTTCAAAATTGTCCAATCCAAGACCCAACCATCTTTCTCGACGCCGCTCGAAAATGACCATTCCGTATTTCATTTTGAGCGAAGTAGAGAAAGTGGGCGGCTGAATAAAAATGGACTAATATATATATACAAATGGTATAAAGGATATTTTCAATTTTAAATATCTGTGTTTTTTTTAGTATTTTTGTAATATCAATTATTTTATACAATGTTTAAAATTATTTTTTCTTTATGGCTACTGCTTTTTGTCACTTTTTCTCTTGCTGCTCAGGAAACAAAAGATGATTTAACTCGATTGCAAAATGGAGAGGATCTAAATGTGCTTTATCGCCATGAGGCAAATTTTGGAATATTCATACACTCGGCTGCTGGCTTTGGAATTGCCTACCGAAGGGGTAACCATGTTACAGCAAAACGAAAAAGAATGTTTGAAACAGAATTGACCAACTTTAAACACCCCAAGGAGGTGAAAAGTTTAAATTCTAATTTCGTTAATTCAAAAGGATTTATTTATGGTAAATTAAACGCTGTTTTCCTAATCAGGACAGGCATTGGATTCCAAAATGTGATGTACCAGAAAATTGATAAAAAAAATGTGGAAATACGTTATTCCTATTTTTTAGGCGCCACATTAGGTTTTGCCAAGCCTGTATATTTAGAAGTTAAAAAAGGGACTTCTCCGCCCCTCCCTTCCGTTGAAAGGTATAATCCCGATATCCATAAGCAGGAAGACATACTTGGTAAGGCCTCCTTTTTCAAAGGATTTGACAAAACAGTTATATACCCTGCAGTTTATTCAAAGTTTGCTTTAAGTTTTGAATATGCCGATAGGTATAACGATATCAAGGCCATAGAAACAGGCACCATACTGGAAGTTTATCCGCGAGCAATGCCAATAATGGCTTTTAATAAAAAACAACAATTATTCGTTTCGTTATATCTCAAAATGATTTGGGGTAAAAAGTGGTTTTAATTATCCTTAATTATTTGTACAATCCAAATAGTAAGAATTCCAAAATCGTCAATAATAAATTAAATGCAGATAAATAAAAACCAAGCAGCAATTAATAATGCTGATCCCATTCAAAATTCTCCAAATACTAATTTAGATAAGAAAAGGGATGGGATTTCAAAACCTGAATGGCTAAGAGTAAAACTTCCTATAGGTAAAGAATATGCCGAGCTTAGGGAAATTGTCGCCACCCATAAGCTACATACAATTTGCGAAAGTGGCAATTGCCCAAATATGGGCGAATGCTGGGGCGCAGGTACTGCTACCTTTATGATTTTAGGGAATATATGTACCCGCTCCTGTGGTTTCTGCAATGTAGCAACAGGAAAACCCAAAAGCCTTGATTTATTGGAACCCGAAAGAGTGGCAGAGTCAGTAAGGTTGATGAAAGTAAAACATTGTGTGATAACATCCGTAGATCGGGATGATTTAAAAGATGGTGGTTCTGTCATTTGGGCCGAAACAATAATGGCTATCAGAAGGCTAAACCCTGCTACAAAATTTGAAACCCTTATCCCCGATTTCCAAGGTAAATGGGAGAATTTACAACGTATTATTGATGTACGGCCTGATATCGTTTCGCATAATACAGAAACTGTTCGGAGATTAACTAAACAAGTCAGAATTCAGGCAAAATATGATAGAAGCTTAGAAGTTCTAAAACGATTGAAAGAAGCTGGATTAAAAACCAAGTCTGGTATAATGTTGGGATTAGGAGAAACGGAACAGGAAATTTATGAAACAATGGATGATTTGAGGAAGGTGGGCTGCGATGTATTAACATTAGGACAATATTTACAGCCCTCATCCAAACACTTGCCTGTAAAGGAATTTATCCGTCCCGAAGTATTTGAAAAATACAAACAGGTGGGCCTCGAAAAGGGTTTTCGTTTTGTTGAAAGCGGACCACTTGTTCGATCTTCCTATCGTGCCGAAAAACATATTTTTTGATAAATTATTTTAGTTATACTTTTTTTATTTATCTTTGGGGAATCCCCTATTAACTTAATTTTTTTAATAAAATGAAAAATAATAAATTACTTTTATTCTCAGCCTTGCTGGCAGGATCATTTTTATATTTTGCACACAATCACATTAACAGTATCCCCAATAATAAAACAGGAGTACAAAATAAAAAATCAGAATCAAAGGAAGAGGCCAAAGGTTCTGCAAAATGGCTCTTTGATATGCAAAAAAATCCACTGACAGGAATCGTTGATCCTATGGACGTATTAAAAGCTAAAGATGAATTATATCAAATGTATAGTAATAGATCCTCTACTAGCGCCCTAGGTTTAGAATGGGAAGAGTTGGGGCCAGACAATATCGGAGGTCGTACAAGGGCAATTTTATTTGATAAAAATAATCCAGATAAAATATTTGCTGGCAGTGTTTCTGGTGGATTATGGGTTTCAACTAATGGTGGATCTAATTGGAATGTTGTTCCAGGATTCGATCAACAGCCTAACCTTGGCATTGTTTCTTTAGCCCAAGCCAGTAATGGTGATATTTATGCCGGTACAGGCGAAGGTGATTTTTATTATTATAACGGAACAGGCTCTGCAGGAATATTAGGCGCAGGAATATATAAATCTACAGATGGTGGTAACTCATTTTCAAGATTGTCATCTACCATACCTACCACGCTTAATAGCTCCGGAGCTTCAGCGGCTACAGCTTTTTGTTCGGTACACGAATTAGCTGTCTCCCCTAATAATCCAAATAGAATTTATGCCGCTACCAAATTTGGCTTGCGCTCCTCTAACGATGGCGGACAATCATGGAATCACCCTGTTCGTAGTTCTAATGGAACGGCAAACACTACCGTTTCATTGGATGTAGATGTTGCTACTGATGGTACTGTTATTGCAAATATTAATAATAGACTTTACCGCTCTACCACTGGCGATTCCGGTAGCTTTTCCCTTGTTACGGCCGGACTTCCTGCCAGCGGAATTAGTCGCATAGAATTTGCTATTTCACCAAGTGACCCCAACTATATGTATGCCTTGGCAGGCAAATCTTCTGGCGGATTGCTTTTAGGGGTATACCAATCTATTGACAAGGGCCAAAATTGGTCAACTATTGGTAGCGGTGGCAGCTCCCAGTTTGAAATGTTTGGAACAGGGCAGTCTGATTATGATATCGCTATTGCCGTATTTCCAGGTGATAAAACCAGAATTATTGTTGGAGGAGTCGTATTGTGGGAATGGAAACAAACGAACCCTCAGGTTGCAGGTATAGGCCAATGGAAGGCTATTAATGATAATAATGCTGGAGAGCAGAGTCCATTTTATGTTCATTCCGATATCCACGATTTCAAGTTTCACCCAACTAATTCTAGCGTAGTATATATAGGTTGCGATGGTGGAATATTTAAAGGTTATGATAATTTAAATAACGCTCCTTTTATTTATTTTCAGGCAATGAATAATGGTTATAATGTTACCCAGTATTATTCAATAGCATTTGAAGGTGACGACCCTTCCAGAAAAGGTTTTATTGCCGGAGCGCAAGATAACGGAACTAATTACGTTAGTGGAAATGGTAATACAACAAAGTCAGCTGAAAAAATAAGTGGTGGTGATGGTGCTGAATGTGAAATTTCTTATTTAAGTCCTAATGTTTCATTCTCTACTATTTATTACGGCTCCCTTGCTCGCCATACTTCTAAAGGTGGAAGCGGCACCTCATTTTATCCAGATAATTTTAGCACCTTGTTTCCTACTTTGGGGGATGCCGGTTTCGCCTCTTTTGTTACACCTATCGCATTGTATGAAACAAAAACAGCAACAAACAGCCCTGATTTTTACAAGTTTACCAATGAAAAAGCATCTAAATCTCTCGGGTCAGGCAATGGTGTTAACAAGCACTATACCGGAACCATAACGTTACCTTATCCTTCCGGAACTATTCAGCCTGATTCTATCCTGTTTAACGCTGGGCTGCTAAACGTTACAGATAATGGTAATGGACTGTTAATAGGCGATGTGGATGGTTCGCAATCCAATACAATTAACTATATTACGGGAGCTTATGATTTTTATTTTAATACAGCGCCTACAAATCAAGCACCTATAAACCTTACATTTGATATAGTATACGCAGCTGGTTCTACTATTAATGTTGTTAGAGCAGATTTTGCAGACCCTTTATCATTTACTTTAGTATCCCAAATTAACCCTGGTGATACACTTAATGTTTACGATCCATTCCAAGCTAAACTTGCAGTTGGTTTTTCTGGTAGTAACGGTGTTTGGATGACAAAAGAGCCTTTGAGTTTTTCAGGAACTCCTGAATGGATGAAACTGGGAATTGTTGCAGGAACAAGTGAAGAGTTGGCTTGGTCCGAAGATGGTGATATCTTATATGTTGGAACGGATAATGGATCGTTGTATAGATTTTCAAATTTAGCTGCTGTTACTGGCATTGCAAATGGCGATATGTCAAGCCCTAATTCAATTGTTGTGAGTACACAAATTGCTGGATTCGGTGGTAACTTCATTACAGGCTTATCTGTTGATCCTACCGATGCAAATAAATTAGCTGTTTCATTAGGTGGTTATGGAACAGGAACCCCTACGCATGTTTATTATTCTACTACAGCAGCAAGTTGTTCTAGTTCTTCTGCTACGGCAAATTTTTCTGGCAAACAAGGTGCAAGTACAACAAAATTGCCTGCCATGCCTATCTATTCTGTCTTAATTGAAAAAAATGATCCCAAACGTGTAATTCTTGGTACCGAATCTGGCGTTTTTTCTACGGCAAATATTACAGTTGCAAATCCTGTATGGACCTCAGAAAATGGTGTTTCAGGTTTATTGCCAAATGTACCTGTATTCAAAATTCGCCAACAAAGACGCGCGGGAGACCAAGTGTATAATCCTTACGTAATATATGCAGGAACACATGGTAGAGGTGCTTGGAAAAGCGAAAGTTATTTAGGTTCGATATCTGTTGGTATCAAGGAAAATAAAGATAATCTTTCAAATGCCCTGGTTAATAATGCCCTTAGTGTTTTCCCAAATCCAATGCGTGAATTGGGAACCATAGCATTTAATATTCCAACATCGCTTGATGGTTCTGTTTCCCCTAATGGCGTATTAATTTCCTTCTATAGCATGGAAGGGAAATTGGTTAAGACTATCAAAACTGGTAAATTAAGTGCTGGTCAGCAAAAAATACAATTTTCTACTGAAGAGTTATTGAAAGGAACTTATATTATTAGCGTGGATGGAGGTAATGTGCGCGAAACATCAAAATTTGTTGTGCTGAAATAATATTATCCGTTTTGATATAAAAGGATAATGTCATTCCAAAAAAAGGACCCCAAAAAATTACTTGGTTTAGTTTTTTGTTGCTTGTGTTTGGGTTTATAATTTTGTTTAATTTTAAATACGATATTTATATTTTGATAAAAAAAAGTAGTTTTTTTCTGTTTTCTCTAGTAATTTTATTTTCTGCATGTAGCACCGATTTAGCTGTAATAGGCAACTATAAGGAAACAATGGTTGTATATGGCTTGTTAGATCAATCTCAATTAAAACAATATATTAAAATTAACAAGGCTTTTTTAGGCGAAGGGAATGCTTTTGAATATGCACAGATTAAAGATTCTTCACAATTTGTAAATTCATTAAGTGTTGTTTTAAAACGAATTAAAAATGGTGTTGAAATAGATTCTTATAATTTTAGTCCTGACAATACCATTGAAAAAAACCCAGGAGTTTTTTATGCCCCCGAACAATCCAATGCAATATATTCTTTCGAAACCCCTGCAGGCACATTGAATGTAGATAGTGACTATAAATTAATAGTTAAGAACAATCAGTCGGGTAAAGAAATTAGCGCTCAAACAGCTTTGGTAAATGATTTTGGTAACCTATCTAGCCCGAATCCCAATTCTCCTTTTTTTAATTGTATCCTAGCAAATAATAATAATTATAAATACCAAGTTGCATGGCAAACTGGAAAAAATGCTAAAATATATCAGTTAGTAATTCGATTAAATTATTACGACTCTACCGAAACAGGAAATGTTCAACAAAAACTAGACTGGATATTTCCTGAGCAAAAAACCCAAGGCTTGGGAGGCGGAGAATCAATGAAAAATGAATTTGTTGGACAAATATACATGCAATTTGTTGGAAACCAGCTAAATGATTACCCTGGTTTATTAGCTAGAATCCCCGGACAATTAGATCAAAATAAAAAAAACTTGATGGCTGATATCATAGTAATTGCCGGTGGCGATGATTTAAATACTTTTATTGAGGTTAATAAGCCTTCCACAAGTATTATTCAAGAAAAACCGGAATTTACAAATATTACAAATGGCCTGGGATTATTATCTTCAAGATATACAAGATCTGCATTTTCCAAACCTTTATCCGTAACAACATGGGATTCACTATCCTGCGGGCAATATACAAAAGGATTGAAATTTAAGAACCACCTGGGCGTAATTTGCCAATAATAATATATGTAGCGCTTTATAGGCTTATAGGATGGTTTTAAAAGAATATCTTACACACCTATTTAATTCTAATGCCTGATCGGGATAAAAAAATGGCACTGTAAAATTCTTCAAAATTCCGACTTTTTGTCATAATAAGCTTCGCCAAATCAAAATATAATGCTTTTTTCGTGCCATTTTTTCGGTTTAATATAAATGGCATAATCATTGAAATTGGCATTTTAGGAAAGTTAATAATTTCAAAGAATCAGCTTTGAAACATAAAAATTTTTTAATAAAAGTTTCTTTTAACGCAAAATAAGTAAATTAACAATAAAAATAAAAAAAATAGTTATGGCAAAAATAATTGGTATCGATTTAGGAACAACAAACTCTTGTGTTTCTGTAATGGAAGGCAACGAACCCGTTGTAATTCCTAATAGTGAAGGTAAACGTACAACACCTTCTATTGTGGCATTTGTAGAAAATGGAGAACGTAAAGTGGGAGATCCCGCAAAACGTCAAGCAATTACTAACCCGACAAAAACAGTTTATTCGATTAAACGTTTTATGGGGCACACTTTTGATGAAGTATCAAAAGAACTTGGTCGTGTTCCATATAAAGTAGTAAAAGGGGATAATAATACACCACGTGTATTAATTGATGATAGAAAATATACTCCTCAGGAAATTTCAGCAATCATACTTCAAAAAATGAAAAAAACTGCTGAAGATTATCTTGGGCATGAAGTTACTGAAGCCGTTATTACTGTTCCAGCTTATTTTAATGATGCACAGCGTCAAGCTACCAAAGAAGCAGGAGAAATTGCAGGATTAAAGGTGAAACGTATTATCAACGAACCAACAGCAGCAGCTTTGGCATACGGCCTTGATAAAAGAGGGAAAGAAATGAAAATCGTAGTCTTTGATTGTGGAGGTGGAACCCATGACGTATCTGTGCTCGAACTTGGCGATGGTGTGTTTGAAGTGAAATCAACCGATGGGGATACCCACCTTGGGGGAGATGATTTTGACCATAAAATTATTGATTGGTTAGTTTCTGAATTTAAATCTGAAAATGGTATCGACTTATCAAAAGATCCAATGGCTTTGCAACGTTTGAAAGAAGCTGCAGAAAAAGCAAAAATAGAATTGTCGAGCTCAGCTACTACAGAAATTAATTTACCGTATATCATGCCAGTGGATGGCATTCCAAAACATTTGGTACGCTCCTTAACTCGCTCTAAATTTGAACAATTAGTAGATGATTTAATTAAAAGAACCATTGAACCTTGTAAAACAGCATTAAAAAATGCAGGTTTAAATACAGCTGATATTGACGAAATTATTTTAGTGGGTGGTTCTACTCGTATTCCTGCAATTGTGGATGCTGTGCAAAAATTCTTCGGAAAAGCACCTTCAAAAGGAGTTAATCCTGACGAAGTTGTTGCAATAGGAGCTGCTATTCAAGGTGGAGTATTAACAGGTGAGGTAAAAGATGTATTATTATTGGATGTTACTCCGCTATCATTAGGTATCGAAACGATGGGTGGTGTTATGACCAAACTTATTGAGTCTAATACAACTATTCCAACAAAAAAATCAGAAACATTCTCTACTGCTAGTGATAACCAACCATCTGTACAAATATTGGTATATCAGGGGGAGCGTTCTTTGGCAAAAGATAATCGTAAGTTAGGTGAATTTAATTTAGATGGTATTCCTCCTTCACCAAGAGGTGTCCCTCAAGTTGAAGTAACTTTTGATATTGATGCAAATGGAATATTAAATGTTTCAGCAAAAGATAAAGCTACAGGTAAATCTCATAACATTAGAATTGAAGCAAAATCAGGTTTAACGGATGATGAAATCAAACGTATGAAAGCAGATGCTGAAGCTAATGCAGAAACAGATAAAAAAGCAAAAGAAGAAATCGAAAAAGTAAATGCTGCTGATTCTTTGATTTTCCAAACAGAAAAACAATTAAAAGAATATGGAGATAAAATTCCAGCAGAAAAAAAATCAGTGATAGAAAATGCTTTTAATGAATTAAAAACAGCGCATGCTTCACGTGATATTGCAGGAATTGACGCTTCTTTAGAAAAACTAAACACTGCATGGCAAGCCGCTTCTCAGGATATGTACTCGCAAGGAGCGCCAAATGCGAGCGCTAACCCTCAAGGTGATGGAGATGCTGGGGCACAAGCTTCAAATAATAATGAAGTAACAGATGTCGATTTTGAAGAAGTAAAAGAAGGGGAAGAACAAAAAAAATAATTGTTTTGTTTGAAAGCTTATAATAATAAAAACGTCCCACCAAAATTATAAAATGGTGGGACGTTTTTTTTCGCTTATTATTTTACAAAAAAAATTAACTAAAATAGACTTTATATAAGTTAATTTATTAAAATAATTTAATGCCTGTTTGGAGCGTCATTGCGAGACTTTTCAGTCGAAGTAATCTTAACTAATGATGGATGTGAGATTGCTTCGTGCCTCGCAATAACTCCTGAATGATGCTTTTGTATAAAAACAGGGATTTAATAACATTTTAACTTGTAAAAAGTCTAATTTATAAAAAAATTAAATGAAATTTTTCTCATCAATTAATGTCATGCATTTAAAATGAGTTTTCGGACATTTACCATAGCCAATTTTCGAGCATGGCCTGCAGGATAGGTTTTGCACCTCTATTATTTTTGACTTGGGGTGAGGTAAATATGGGGCGAACCCGAAAGCGGGAACAGTATTGCCCCAAACAGAAATAATTTTTTTGTTGAATGCCGATGCAATGTGCATTAAACCGGTATCGTGGGTAATAATATTGTATGCTTGTTTTATTAATGAGGCAGATTGATTCAAATTAAATTTACCACAAGCATTGTATATTGTTGAAATGCTGTTTTTATTGCTACCATCCCCATTATTTTCCATGCTATCCATTAAAAAAGAGGCATACTGCGCATTGTCAATATTTTCTTTTATTAAATTACCTCTATCAAAATCTTCTTTTCCTCCTAACAAAATAATTGGCAAGTTTATTTTTTTACAAATTGAAATAATTTTTTCAGTCGGCAATTGCTTTGTAAAATGTTTCGCACCTATAACAAAGCCAATGTATCCATTTCGATGAGAAAGTGGCAGAGAATCAATATTTACCTCGTCTTTTTGAGGGATAAAGTAATCCAATCCTTTCCTATCATTTGTAATTCCAATGGATTCAACAGTTTTTAAATACCTTTCAACTATATGGATGGATGGCATTTTATTTATTTTCAGATTAACTAAAAGCCATTTTTTAGTATTTAGTTTTTTAAATGTAAAAGAAGGCTTCCTGAGAGCTATTTTTATTTGCATGGAACGTAAGTTATTATGCAAATCGATAATTAAATCAAAATCCTCTTTTTTTAAATCTTTAATCACTCGATTAAAACTATTTGGGCTGTTTTTTTTATTTTTGGAAACACCTTTTAGAGTAAAAGTGCCGGAACCCTTCTCAATATAATGTGCTTTTGAGATGTATGGGTTGTTTTCTATTATTCCTTGAAATGCTTTTTTAGTGATATAATGAATTTCAACACCTGGCATCTGCTCCTTAATACAGCGGATTACAGGCGTAGTTAAAACAATATCCCCAATTGAACTAAAACGGATAATTAATATTTTTTTCAGTAGCGCCTCCTTACTTCCTGTAACAACGGAAGGATAATTTTTCGTTAATAATTATTAAAATATAAAATGAAATTTTTAAAGAAAATCATATAAAAAACTAATGTTTGAATTTTGAAATATTAAATTAAGAAACAATTTCCTTGTAGTATTTCTTCATGTTTAATAAAGCAAAGCTAAATAAAAAGAAACAAAGAAAAAAGTTTGCTTAGGCATTGTTAAGAAATAAATGTTACAGAATAATTACAAATGAACAAGCCAAAATGTATTAGTTGTTTTTTAACGATGCATTAGTGATATGTTTTTAATGATGTGTTTATAATAGAAGCTGAATTGTGTGCAAATTGAAAAGATTTTTATGTTTCATACGAATGCTATTTATTAACTATCCCATTGGCTTTTTTTATATCTTTGTTTGGTTTAAACTGAAAGTGTGAATTATGAGGTTTTTTTGTTTTTTGTTTTTATTTTTTTGTTGTATCTTTTTCAACTCTTGTAAAAAAGAACCAAAGGGTTCGCCAGGTAAAAATGAAATATGGCTCGAATATAAAGCATTTAATCCCAGTCAATTAACCATAGCAGCAGGGACTACAGTTGTTTTTACTAATAAAGATAACGCAAGTCATACTGCCACAGAGTCTGCCAACTTATTTGATAGCGGAATAATTAAAAGCGGAATGACCTATTCTTATACATTTACTAATAAAGGAACCTATTATTTTTATTGCAATTACCATTCAGCAAACGTTGCTGAGCAAGGTGCTATATTAGTTCAATAGGTTTTATTTATATTGGCGATATGAAATAATGAAACAAGCCTTAATAGAAACGAAAAATAGGTAATTTATTTGCTCCTATACATTTTATTGTTTCGTTAAATAACGGTTCGGTAGTTTTTTCAAGTAGGGACTAAAGCCCCTAAATTAATTGGGTTTCATTGTAACCCCAGCCTGAAGGCTAGAGTTAATAAACGTTATGATATTAGAGGGCTTCAGCCCTTACTGCTAAAAAAAAGCCGAACCATTGTTAAATAAATACTAGAATAATACATGCTGATATATTTAGTATTAGAACTCAATTAAAAAAGCTTGTATAATTATTTTTGTAAAATATTTCTAAATTTTATATCGCATTGAATTTAATTATTGACATAGGAAATACACGTATTAAAGCGGGATTGTTTGAACAAAATTTATTAAAACATTTTTTCGTTTTTGAAACTAGCAGCCATGATTCTGAAATTGTTTCGCCAGCTGTAAAGGGTTCCTCTGCATTAATAGCTGCAGATTTATTTAATAAATATGCTATTGACCAATGTATTGTTGCTTCTGTAGTTGATGGTATGGAACCCTTCACCAATCAGCTAAAAGAAAAAGCTACCATACTTATTTTTGAAAGCACAATGCCATCCCCTGTTAAAAATTTATACCAATCGACAAACACACTAGGTACCGATAGATTTGCTGCCGCTATTGGTGGAAATTCAGTGTTTCCAAATAAAAACGTTTTGGTGATTGATGCAGGAACTTGTATAAAATATAATTTTGTAAATAGTAACAATGAATTTTTGGGAGGAGCTATTTCGCCGGGCTTGCAAATGCGGTTCAATTCATTAAATACATTTACTTCACGCTTGCCCTTAATACAAGTTGAAGAAGACTTTGATTCTCTTATAGGTTCCAACACAAAGGAAAGTATCTTGTCGGGAGTAGAAATAGGCATTGTAGCAGAAGTGGAGGGTGTAATTGAAAGATACCAACACATTTATCCCGACATAACTGTAATTTTGACGGGAGGGGATACAAATTTTTTTGAGAAACGATTAAAAAGCCGCATATTTACCGATTCTTTTATAATCCTTAAAGGATTAAATAGGGTATTAGAATATACTATTAATGAAAAATAATAATAAGTTTAGGGGATCAGGTATTAAAAACTGTTTGATGAAAAATAGAAAAAGCAGCATCAATACCCTTGCAAGTAAATTATTGTTGCTTGCTTTATTTTGCTTTACACAATCTTTATCAATTGCTCAGGTAGCAAATAGCTCCCCTTATTCACGATATGGGATAGGCGATTTAAGTGGGAGAGGCTTTGCGCAAGGATTTGCAATGGGGGGCACAAATATCGCATTACAGAATGATTCAACACCCATATTCTTTATTAACTCTGGTAATCCAGCCTCTTATTCTAATATACGATTGACTACTGCAGAGCTTGGTCAAAAATTTAATCGTATAAAATTGCAAAGTAGCGGGGCGGAAAAAATTATTAACAATGCCTCCTTGGCATATCTTTCCTTAGCTTTCCCAATTAAAAAATGGTGGGGAGCGAGCATTGGATTAATCCCTTATAGCTCGGTAGGTTACAAAGTGTCGGACCACCAAGAAATTAATAACATTGGTGGCGTTGATTTTTTGTATGAAGGCTATGGCGGTGTCAATCAGGTTTATTTTGGAAATGGATTTAAACCCTTATTTGGTTTGCCTCAGCAATTTTTAAATTCTAAAAGATTTAACAGGTTAAAAGAAGAAAAAAAATTCGCAAAGAACAATCAAATTTTAAGAAGGAAAAAATCATTGCAGTCACTTGCATTAGGCCTTAATGCCAGCTATATGTTCGGAAATATCGACAATGTCAGGCGTTCTGTTTTCCCTTTTAACAGCAGTGCTTTTAATGCCCGTGCGGGCACAATTACCCGTATCGGCGATTTTAACTTTGATTATGGGGCGCAATATTCCTATGGTATTGATTCTATTAAAGGTCGCAATTTAAAAGAAAAGGTAAAGTTATTATTAGGCGCTACATTTTCCACTCAAACCAATATGACTGCTAAAATTGATAGTTTATCCTATACTTATTTTATCAATTCTTTGGGTTATGAGGTTGGTAAAGATACCATTCAGAATATTCAAGGTGTTAAAGGGGAAATACAGCTTCCTTTATCTTATGGGTTTGGCTTAGCTATTAAAAAAGGTGATAAATGGTTGATTGCGGGTGACTTTGCAGCGCAACAATGGAGCACTTATAAGGCTTTTAATAAAACACAAGACTTGAAAAACAGTTTCCGCGTTTCACTTGGAACGCAATATGTACCGAATTCAAAAGCAAATGGTAAAGGTAATTATTTAAAAAGAATTTATTACAGAGCGGGGCTGCGTTATTCTCAAACAATGCTGGAGTTAAAAAACACTTCATTAACGGAATATGGTTTTAGCTTTGGACTGGGCTTGCCGGTGGGTAGAAGTTTTTTACTTCAAAACTTTTCACTAGTTAACATTGGTATTGAGATTGGAAACCGTGGTACCCTATCAAATGGATTAATTAAAGAACAATTTTTAAGAGCCACCATTGGTTTTACAATTAATGATCGATGGTTTGTTAAATCAAAATTTGATTAGATTTTTAAATCATTTTGTCTTTAAGCCAATTTTTTTCATTAGAGGATTTAATAAAAATATAAATAAGAAAAAAATATTAAAGTTTTAGTATTGTTTTAATGAATAGTTTCTTTTCATTCATTTTATATTGTGAAAAATAAAATCAAATTATTGAATCTTGCTATAACCATTGCCACAATTTTTTTTGTAGGATGTGAAAATGATATTGATATTGTTAATTCTGTAACATCAGTAAATAAAAAAAAGCAGCCAAATGAGTTGAGCAGAAACGTAGCGTTTTTTTATAGTGATTCGGCACGTGTTCGTTCAAAGTTAAAAAGCCCCTTGGTAGAACATTATATGGGTGTAAAACCTTACTATGAAATGAATAAAGGTTTGGAAGTAATTTTTTTCGACTCTATACACAAGGAACAGTCTAAGCTTAGCGCAAATTATGGAATATTCTACGATAACGATAATAAAATGAATATCATGGAAGCCAAAGGCAATGTGATTGTGATAAACAATAAAAAAGAAAAATTAAATACAGAACATTTAACCTGGAATTCCTTAACAAAAAAAATATATACCAAGGAGTTTGTGAAAATTACTACCAAAGACGAGGTAATATGGGGTATGGGTTTGGAAGCTGAAGAAGATTTCTCGGAATATGAAATTAAAGATGTGAAGGGAACCCTTGCAGTAAAGGAGCCTTCAGGGGAAGATAATTAAAGTTATACCGCTTTTTTAAAATGTAAAAGTTAATGTCAATAATTTTTCGCGAGTTATACAGCATCATTTGTTTGTATTACAATAAAATATATACCTTTAATGAGGAGTTGATAGAATGTTTTTAATAAAACAATTAAAAATTTTAATAGTTTAGTAATTTAGTAATATCTTTTTAGCCATAAAATAATATGAATAAAACATTTAAAATACTCGAAATTATATGGATGATAATGGGCTGTATAGGAATTCTTATGTGCATTTATTCTATTGCCATTAGCGATACCAAGGGCGCTGTTTATTTCCTTGCTTTTTTTGCTGTTTGTGCCATTATGTTCGCAGTTCGTAAGCGCCAAAGAATTAGGTTTGAGGAAGCACAGAAAAAGAATTTGCAATGAATTTCAAAACAATAATATAGATAAAACCGAGCGTTATAAATTAGGTGTAGAATTCTAAAAAAAATTTCAGCTTAATTTATTTTTAATTAAAACAAAAAAGTACAGTGGAAAGTTGCCTCATTATTTTATTAACATTAATAGCTTCTGCCTTTTTTTCAGGACTTGAAATTGCTTTTATTACCTCCAATAAATTACGTATTGAGTTAGAAAGCAAACAAGGAGTTTTGTCAGCAAAAATATTATCCTATTTTAGCAAATATCCAGCACGATATATGGGTACTATGTTATTAGGCAATAACATAGCCTTAGTGGTTTTTGGCATTTATATGGATGAAGAATTGAATATTTTAATGCGAGATTTTATTCCATCAAAAATTTTGCTTTTGTTGCTTTCAACATTTTTATCTACCATGCTAATATTGGTACTAGCAGAATATTTACCTAAAAATTTCTTCAGACTAAACCCCAACAAAACACTTAGTTTATTTGTGTTTCCATTAACCATTGTATATGGTATTTTGTATCCTATTGTTATGATTACGGTAGGCTTTTCTGAATTTATTCTAAAGAAAATATTTGGAATTAAGATAGAAAAAGAAAATGCCGCCTTTACTATGATTGATTTGGATAACTATATACGAGAAGGCACCTTGGCTGTTGAAAAAAAGGCGGAAAAGGACCATGAGATTCAAATATTTCAAAACGCCATGGAATTTTCTGGCGTGAAAGCCAGAGGGTGCATGATACCAAGAACTGAAATTATTGCATTGGATGTGAATGATAATATTGAAGCACTTAAAAATAAATTTATACAAACGCGTCTTTCTAAAATATTAATATACTCCGAAAATATTGATAATATTATTGGTTATACTTATTCAAAAGAATTATTTAAAAATCCGGAAAGTATCCGTAGCATTTTATTGCCGGTAAGTATTGTGCCGGAATCTATGGCGGCAAGTGAAGTGCTAACTTTATTTATTCAGCAACATAAAAGTATTGCTTTGGTAGTGGATGAATTTGGAGGTACCTCAGGGATGCTTACGATGGAAGATATAATAGAAGAAATTTTTGGCGAAATAGAAGATGAGCACGATAAAGAGGAAATGACAGAAAAAAAATTAAGTGAATTTGAATTTCTTTTTTCTGCCCGACTGGAAACAGATTATATAAATAATAAATACCAACTTAATTTACCTGTTCTTGATAATTTTGAAACCATAGGAGGCTTAATAATGCACTTTCATGAAAGTATACCTCGCACCAATGAAGAAATACGAATTGGAAACTTTTTGTTTACTATTATATCCGTTACTAAAAATAGAATTGAACAAGTGAATTTAAAAGTGAATCAGAACTAATTTTTTTATATGGTACTCAATAATAAGACGACTATTTTTTTACAATCAATCTGTTGAATCAAAGAATTTCCCATTTCCTAAAATGGACTTAAAGTTAATTACAAAACAATTTAACCCCGTTAAAAGATTTTTTAAATATCTTTGTTTTACCTAATAAAAAAACTAATAATGAGTTCAAAATTAATTTTGCCAGATTTCAGAACATCGCCAATAATAGACCAAGTAGGTGTAGAGGAACGCGTTGCTAGATTTACAACAAGAAGTATTAAAAAATCTGCAAAGATGCAAGGTCTTAAGATGGTTTTAAATATGATTGACCTTACCACATTAGAGGGTAAAGATACAGAAGGCAAAGTAAAACAAATGTGTTTCAAGGCAGTTCATTTGCATGACATTATTCCTGGCTTGCCTACTGTTGCAGCTGTTTGTGTGTATCCTACGATGGTGAAAACAGCAAAAGAGGCATTGAAAGGAACTCAGGTAAAAGTAGCTTCGGTATCTACAGCTTTCCCTAGTGGGCAATCCACTCGCGAAGTAAAAATTGCGGATACTAAATATGCCATAGAAAATGGTGCAGATGAAATTGATATGGTTATCTCACGCGGTGAATTTTTAAAAGGAAATTATAATTATGTTTTTGATGAAATTGCGGCTATTAAAGAAGCTTGTGGCGCTGTCAGATTAAAAGTTATTTTTGAAACTGGTGAACTTTCTACTCTTGATAATGTGCGCAAGGCGAGTGACATAGCAATGTATGCAGGTGCCGATTTTATTAAAACATCAACGGGAAAAATATCCCCTGCCGCAACAATGCCGGTAACATTGGTTATGTTAGAAGCTATTCGCGATTATTATTATAAAACAGGTAAAATGGTAGGGATGAAACCTGCTGGTGGAATTTCAACATCTAAATCAGCCTTGCATTATTTGGTGATGGTGAAAGAAACTTTAGGTGGTGCTTGGCTTAGTAATGAATGGTTTCGTTTTGGTGCCAGTAGTTTAGCAAATGATGTGCTGATGCAAATAGTGAAGGAAACAACTGGGGTTTATCAGAGTTTGGATTATTTTTCAAAAGATTAAAATTTGCAATAATAATAATAAGTCTTTCAGGAATAATTAATATAAGTTTAATCCTTTACCAAATGTTTTAATTCGCTTTACAGCCATATACAAAATGTCTAGAATGAATTTATTAATGCCCAATAATTTTTATCATATTTACAGCCAATCAATTGAGAGGGGCTCTGTTTTTATTGCCGAAAATAATTATAAATGTTTTCTTGAAAAGTTTAATGAATTTATTTCTCCAATCTCCCAAACCTATGCATATTGTCTTTTGCCCAATCATTTTAGTTTTTTAATTAAACTAAATAGTGAAGAGGATATATTTTCATGGCTTAAAAAAAATCAAAAAATTGCTGACGACACTATAAATTTACAAGACTTTAAAAATCTTTCAAATCGATTAATTGAAAATTTCAACCCTTTTTCAGCACATATCAGTAAACAATTTTCTAGCTTTTTCATCGCATATAATAAATCATTAAATAAGGAAGAGAGTAAAATAGGCAGAGAGTTTTATAAAATTTTTGGGCAGGAATTATTATCTTCCGAAGAACAATTGCGAGATACCTTACTTTATATTCATGCAAATCCTGTGCGGCATGGATTTATTAATTGTATGTCGGATTGGAAATACTCCTCCTTCAATTCATTGATTTCTGATAAGCTAACGCAATTAAAAAGAACAGAAGCGCTTGCTTTATTTGATAATATCGAAAATTTCAAATTTTGTCATCAGGAACATAATCAAAAATTAGTGCAGAAATTAGAGTCGAAAGTTTTACATTAGGCTTTGTAACGAAGAAAAAGGATAAAAAAACAAGTCAAAATGTATAGTTTATTTCGTTACAATGCCTTAGCCACCCCTTGCATTATTTTTATTGGGGGCTTAGATCAAAAAAATGGAATCGATTGAATAAAATAATTAACTATGAGCAAAAAAGAAGAAAACAAAAAAGGATTGGATTTTAAATCGGATTGGACATACGCTCCCGCTCCTGAAGATACAAAACACATTGCCATTAAAAAGCAATATGATCTTTTTATTAATGGGAAATTTGAAAAGCCCAAT
>CAMBDK010000050.1 GCA_945865315.1 Chitinophaga pinensis
AAAAAGCAAAAAGCAAAAAGCAAAAAGTCTTTACCTTATCACAATTTAAAACTTTAAAATAAACGTCTTTTGGGTTCTTATCTAGCTATGAGCCATAACGGATGAGTGTAGCAGTAGTAAGGAATTTCGGGCTACTTTTGTATCCAACGACACGAAAGTTTGAGCGGTGCAGAAGGCTTGAATTACCACTAAAACCCTTATTACTGCTACACTTTGTTATGTGGCGTTTTTTTAACAGACATCAGTATCCATGGACTTTGAGAATACCATTTTTCAAGCCTAAATATTTTTTCAATAATCTCGAAGAAAGAAACCAATTTGCTATTTGAAGATAGTGGTAAGGGTACCCAATTCATACCTGACATATTTTCAATATTCAAGTTGCACTTATCCAATATTTTATTTAACTCTTTTAATTTTATCTCATTATATGGATATGGTCCTTTTTTCCAATGCTTTAATTTTCTTAGCAAAAACCTCCAACTGCTTGGATTATTATATGTAAAAATAAATCTACCGTCAGGCGTAAGAAGTGAATGAATTTTATTGAAAAATTCTTCCAAATTTGTAAAATAACCCAATGCTTCAATACATAAAATTAGAGAAAATGTTTCTTGAAATTCAGTTTTAATAAAATCATCACAAATCGTATTTATATCTGCATCACGTTCGTTCAATATATGAATTGCAGTTTGGTTAATATCTATAACTGTGATTTTTTTAGAAAAGTCCTTTAATGGTATTGCAAACCGTCCTGAACCACCTGCTATATCTAATATTTTGTCAAAATTATTTTTAGCGTTGCTTATTATGAAATTAAATTCTCGTCTAAATTTATAATGCCCTATCTCATTGTTATAAGATTTCTTGTCTAAGTAGTCCCAATTATAGCTCATAGTGTTTTTTGTTTTTTAAAATGCCACATAACGGTTTGCAGCTAAAAGAAGTGGCGGATTAGATGCACTAAACTGTCTTAACGCACAATGTTTATTAATTGTACAACTGCTTATATACGCACTTCCCCCGCCATTTTTTTTAGGTGCTGTTATAGGTTGGTTTTTATTCCTTTACCACCTTAAAAGTCTGTTTAAAATTGTCACCTAAACTGAGCAAATAAATACCTCCCGTTAAATTTCCTAAGTCAATAACTGAGTTCTCAGAAATTACCTTTCCAGTTAAAACTCTTTTTCCCATGTTATCATATATATTGTAAATAGAACCCAATAAAGTTTCATCTGCCTTCACATTGATTTGACTATTTGATGGATTAGGATAAACTGAAAAATTATTCTCTTTTTCTATTTCATTTATTCCCACACCACTGCATAACTCCAATGTGTATGCTCCTGGATTTACTGGTTGTGTCATACAAACGATAGGGCATGAACATGGCGGAGCTGGTACAACACAAATTGTCATTAAATCACTAGTTGTATTTGAAGGCACTGAGGCGCTCCAGATATCTTGAAATGTTGAAGAAGTGTCAACGGAATTCCAGGTTACACTTCCACCCATAGATGTAATGCTATCAGTCCAATTTGCCGAAAATGTATATGGGCAATTGGTTGGATTAATCACATAAACGGTAAAATTTGTTATTTGAGCAAAAGCGGAGCATGAAACAATAAATGCTCCAAAAATTGTAATTATTTTTTTCATTTTTTTTTGCGTAGTCGCCACTTTTATTTGACAATGTTCCGTTTTTTATACTGGGTTCTGATCTCCAGTTTTTAATTACAAATTAAATCATTTATAATTAATATATGTTTTTCTTAAACTTACCTATAACGGTTGGCAAATTTGCGATGTGGCGGACTTAGCAGCACTTACTTTCATTTTACAACCAATGTTTATTAGAAGCAGAATGTTTCTTTTACAACTAAACCCGCCATATCCGCAAATGTGCTGTTATGGGCTGGTTGTCTCTTTACTGTATCACAATTTTCCTGTTTTCAATGGTGTTATTCTGCGGGTCAATCAACTGCACAAAATAGATTCCATTTCCTGTCCAAGTGGAAAGGTCTATGTATGATGTCTGCTGATTTATTGGCGTTGTAAAAACTGTTTGCCCAACGGAGTTAACAATAGTAAGTGTGTAACCACTCATTGCAATGAAGTTGCCATAATCAATGGTTATATGAGTACTTGCTGGATTTGGAAACACTTTCAGCATATTCAGATTGTTTGGTGGATTGATGCCTGTAATTTGAGTATTGATTACAAGCGTGTCTGTTACTGTAGTTAAAAGCGTATCATAAACTGCTACTATACAAGTATCCAAAATATTAATAATTGCCACATTGGACGTGTCAATACAATTTCCCGATGTTGATATTACTCTTATTGGTTGATTGTGTTCGGAGAGTTGGACATTTGCAATATTCAAAGTGGCCATGTTTATGCCAGAATAATTACCGAAATTATTCAAATTTTGAAACCCTTGCCCAAAGTCACTCTGCCATACATAGCTTGGGTTTGGGTCTGAAGTTGAAGCTGTGAATGTTGCAGTACTGCCAATCAACAAGTTGTTTGTTTGTGGAGTTATCAATGTGTTATTCGAGCAATTTACATATTCATAAAGCGTAAATGTTATTAATCCGCAATTATCTCCATAAGCACCATCGGTAAATCCAACAACGATATTATTGGAATTTGCAGAAATCAAGTAATCATAAGAGTGAAGCGGGTTATAAACATCGGGAGTAGGCCTGATACCTAGCCCTCCATTACAATAACCCTGAATGAACCAGGCGGAATTACAGCTATGAGTAAGTGAATTACCTCCGTTATATGGAGGTATCCAATATGCTGGATCCATTTCAAAATTCGGACAAACTGTCCCCATACTGAATTCTCCAGAAACAACCATTAAATACTGATTTCCCTGAGTAACATTAAAACTATGTGTCCATCCGAACGAAATACCACTAGTGTATGTTCCAATTAAATTTTGGGCATTTGCGCTTATTTGAAATATAAAAAGCATTAATGTGATATTTAGGAATTTTTTAAGTTTCATTTTTTATAATTTATTTATTTTCCTACTCTTATCGATTTTCAGAATTCTCGCTGTTTTTTTAAGTGGTTTTCTTGTCTCCACTTGTTTTGGGTCAGCAAAAATATGCTGTTATGCTGAGTCAATTCCGTTTTATGGTGGCTCTCGTGTTTTACCGCTATGTTTGTTCAACTTGCCCATAACGGTTTCGGGCTTGGCGAAGGTGGCGATTTTCACCACAAATGTTGATGCGAGAACCAAACTTTGATTAACCATCAATGTTTATGCGGAGCACTGAACCGCCACTTTTGCCAAACCCGTGTTATATGCAGGCATTTTAATTTTTGTAAAGTTTAAAATTAATTTGATATCTATAAAATTCAATATTATTAGTTACAGATAATGCTCTCTTAATTCTTAAGTCGTCTTCAAGTCCAATGATTACTCCTTTAACAGTTTGATTTTCCTCCGCAAGTTCTTCCAAAACATAACCCATATAACGCTGAATTTGTCCAACTACATTGTCGCTAACTCTTCCTTTTTTTAATTCAACTACCAAGATTGTTTTTTTGTCTTTGCTTATTGCGAGAATGTCAATTGGGCCAGTATCGCTAGGATATTGTTGACCTACAAGTTCTCCGTCTTCTTCGTAAATATCGTAGTCCTTTCCTAATTCAGTTTGTTTCCAGTTTTTTACTAAGAAATCCTCTAGGTGTTTTTCAAGTGCAAATTCACTCGGGTCTTCAATTGTGCTATCTGTACTAACTATTGTGGCTGGCCTTGTTCCGCCAATCAATGTTTCAATTTCTGTAGCGTATTTTGTTATTTCACTAACTGTTCCAATTGAACCAGTTGAATTTCTCATTGCTTCACTCATTGCAGAGCGTTCAATAGTATTTGGATACCATTTAACGTGTCTACGATGAGGTAATATTCCTCCAGTTTTATAGGAATAGTTGTCTATTACTTCTCCAATATAATAGTTACCATTGCCACTAGGGCAAAGCACTATTTCTCCTTTTTGGATTCCTTTCGATATAGTCCATAAGGCACCACAAGAAAGTCCAGCAGCTACTTTTCCTTTACTAGGATTTTTTGAAAGCCAAACAGGAATATATTTTAGATTAAAGTCTCGCCAGTTGTCCGGAAGATTATTTGTTAGGTCAGAATCGATACCGAACCCTGCCCCAATAAAATTCCCTTTAAAGCATTCGTCTGCGTGAATACTTTTAGCACCTAACATTATTCTATAGTATCTTTTCATATTTATCTTTTATTAGTCAGGCGATATATTGTTTCGTTGCTTGCATATAACATCTCGCTAAACGCTATAATAGCGTATACATATTATTTTCGGTCCTGTATACGCTATTATAGCGTTTATTTTGTAATTAGCTGAATAAGGTAATGGGGCAAAAAAAACAAAAAATTCATTATTTCCTGTATAGGTTTGCAATTTCATAAACTCTTAGTTTATTATATTTTTGTTTGCTTACTATTCATTAATAATTAAAGATTCCACCTGATTATTATTTTCTTAATGTAACGTCTCCACTTTTATTAGCTGAGAATAATAAAGGGGTATAAAAACTAAATTTCCCGTTATTTCCATTCTATATTTTCAACTTATAACAATAATACAACAAATAGTTTATTCAATCAACAAAAAATAATAATAAAGTCATATCTATTTCTTTATCAGTGAATTAAACCAGAATTCTGATGACTTGCTCGTACCAAAATAAATTGCAAGTTAAATTTATAAGTCTAATTATTCCAGTTTGCTCTTGCTATTAGAACCGAGCGGATAAACAAACCGTTCATACATTGTTCAATAAATTCGAATAACTTGTTAAATTGAGAGCACAATTATTTTCTTAAGCCCAACTTTTCTCTAACTCTCCCTAATGTATTTTTCGCAATAACTTTTGCTTTATTAGCTCCCTCTTTAAGTTTTTCATCAAGTTCGGTGCGGTTGTTCATGAAGTAATGATAATGTTCGCGTTGGTTTTTAAATTTGTCCAACAACAATTCAAACAAAGCAGTTTTTGCCATACCATAGCCATAGCCTGCACCCAAATAGTTTTCGTTCATTATTTTAAATTGCTCTTCGCTGGCAATTAATTTATATAATGCAAAAACATTGCATGTGTCCCTATTTTTGGGCATCTCTATGGGGGTGTTGTCGGTAACAATTCCCATCACTATTTTTTTTAATTCTTTTTCGGGTAGAAAAATATTAATAAAATTGTTCAAGGATTTGCTCATTTTTTGTCCGTCGGTGCCAGGCACCAGCATTGTAGCCTCGTTAATTTTTGCTTGGGGAACAATAAATACATCGCCATATTTAAAATTAAATTTTTCAGCGATGTCTCTTGCCATTTCGAGGTGTTGCAATTGGTCTTTCCCTACCGGAACAAATTGCGCATCATATAAAATAATGTCGGCAGCCATTAAAATGGGGTAGGTAAATAAGCCGGCATTTACATCCGCCAACCGTCCTGATTTATCTTTGAACGAATGTGCATTTGCAAGCATAGGGAAAGGGGTAAAGCAATTTAAATACCACATTAACTCGCATACTTCGGGCACATCACTCTGCCGATAAAAAATATTTTTTTCGGTATCGAAACCAAAAGCTAACCAAGTGGCGGCAACAGCATCGGAGCTATTTTTTAAGAATTCTATATCTTTGATAGTTGTTAAGGCATGTAAATCGGCGATAAAAAAAAGAGATTCGTTTTCAGGATTTTTCGATAATTCAATGGCCGGCAAAATGGCCCCCAAAATATTTCCCAAATGAGGAATGTTAGTACTTTGAACCCCTGTAAGTATTCTTGACATAAAAACGTAATTTATTATTTATTTATAACTTTTCAAAGATAAGATTAATTTAATTTCAGCATTTTTTTTATATCCGGGATTCTTTTCCTCTAAATATAAGGTGCTATCCGTTGTCCAGCTTTAATTAAATAGAGTCCGTCTATAGAGTCGGCATTTAAACATAGAGCGTCATTGCGAAGGAGGTGCGACTGAAGCAATCTCACACCAATATACGAGATGCTTCGGCTAAAAAAGCCTTGCAACGACTACCTTTATTGGCTTTATTTCAAACAAACAATTTTGGTTCGAAAATTTGAAATCCGTAATTCTGAAGCATTAAATTTGCATAATTTTAAAATGTTCGACCCTATGGACAGAAACTAATCAATATTTGTTTTTTTCTTTTTAAGAATGTTTAATTTAGTTTTATAATATTCAAGTCTTTCACTGTTATTTAATTTGTTGTTAATTTCAATCAAGTTAATTATTACATTTTCATTTTCCGGATCAAGATAATTTGCTTTTTCAAGTTCTATTATAGCAATTTTGTATTTTAGTTGAATGTAGTGCAGGTAGCCCAGGTTGGCATAGCTGTCGGCATTATTTACATCTATTGATTTAGCTTTTAGAAATAATTTTTCTGCCAAATCGTTATTGTCTTGCATGCTGCTAATTACGCCTAATAAATTTAATGCTTTTAAATTTTTAGGATTTAATTCTAAGGATTTGCGGTACATTATTTTAGCATTAATAATATCCTTTTTATTAAAATACGCATTACCTAAAAAGAACCAGGCTTCTTTATATTTCGGGTAAATATAAATCGCGCGTTTTAAATGACTTATCGATTTATCGAAATATTCGTTTTTTTTATTTGTGTTTTTTTCATCCATTGCCATTGATAAATATTCGTTTCCTATAGTAAAATGCACCCTGGTACTATTGGGGGATGTTTTTAACGATTTAGTAAAAAGAGTTATGTTATCTTTCCAATCGGCGTTTCTTGATATTGTTTTAACTGAAAAAAGTACTATTGCGCCTATGAAAATTATTTTGATAGATTTTGGAATTTCCAATAGGTTTATTTTAGTAAAATCTTTATTGTAAAATAGAAATGGTAGGATGGTAAGAAATAGTAATATTCCTACCGAAGGCATGTATAAAAGCCTTTCTGCCATTTGTGTTCCTATTATTATAATTATATTAGAAACAATTGAAATTGTTACGAAATAAAATAAGATACCACAAGTTATTGCAGGTTTTTTTTTATAAAAATAAGCCGCTACCGAAAGTAGCAATAAATGCAATCCTATACTTATAATAACATAGCTATTGGCAAAAGAAACAACAGGTATTTGGTTGAATGAATAGTCCCAAACTAATGGCTGAGGGAAGATTATCAATTGTAAATACTTACCTAAAATTAATATAGCCGTTGCATAATGCTCAAGTTTTGTGCCGGCTGCTATCAATGAGTTTTCCGTAATGGCGGTATCACTAAAATTGCTATCCAGCAGGTAATATCTTAAAATAATATTTGTAAATGCGATAGCAATTAATGGCAGGCTTAGTATAATTAGTTGTTTTAATTTAGTTGCATTAATCAGGTAGGCTGTAAGGGGAATTATTATTAAAAAAGTGATGGCATTTTCTTTTGAAAATATTGCAATTATAAAAAATAGCATGGAATATAAATAGTCTTTTAAATTTCTGTTTTTTATGTAGTTCAAAAATGTATGAAGACTTAATAAGGATCCTAACAATGCAATTATTTCATCCAAACTTTTAATATTAGCTACCACCTCTGTATGTATTGGGTGCGAAGCGAATAGCATAGCTGCAAAAAATGGGATGCCCATAGCACCATTAAAAAAGTTGTCTTTTAATAGTTTAAATAGTACCATACAAGTTAATGAAAACAGAATTATATTTACCAGGTGCGGAAACATTGGGTTATTGCCAAAAAGGCCTACTTCAATAGCGAAAAATATGGATGGTATTGGTCGGTATAAATTTTTATTTTCGCCTGTTGCGCCATGATAAAACGACTTAGTGATTAGTTCGGGTATGCCAGCAAATCCTTTCTGAACCGTTTTGTTTTGCGTAATAGCTACGCTATCATCTACCACATAGCCATTTTTAATGGTGTTCGCATAAATTATAAAAGAAAAAACAAAGATAAAAATCAGCCAATAATTTTTATTACCAGTTTTATTTAACGTTTTTTTTATTTTATTTGGTGGTTTCATTTGAAAGTTTAATTTGCCCTCTACCCTATTTGTAATGTTTTTCGTCCTTAATTTTCAAAATTAGTTGAAATATTTTTTATTTTTATTTTTATTTTTAGTTATTGGCATAGCTTAGTAAAGTTTTTGAAATAAATCCGCAAATTAAATGGTTCAAAAGCTGTGTGTTTTTCTTTTGTCTTGATACAAAAGAAACAAAAAATTAAGAACAAACGATTCCTCCCCACCTGCAACCCTGCATCGCCTTTGTTCACTCCTAACTCGCGTTTTTATAAGGATATTTTTTGCAAAAAAATGAAATTATCTGTTTTTATTCATATATCTGTTTTGTCGAAATTATTTTGAAAGCTTTACTTATTTTTCCCCCCCTTTATTTTTAGCTTTTTTGATTTGTTTTATCAATTTATTTTTCTGCTTTCCTTCGTTAGTCCATTAATTTAGATTTTTGTAACTTTGCAAAAAAATTATCAAAAATATAAAATGTTTAAAGAATACGATGTTATAGTTGTTGGTGCCGGACATGCCGGTTGCGAGGCAGCAGCAGCAGCAGCCAATATGGGCTCTTCTACATTGCTCATAACAATGAATATGCAAACAATTGCTCAAATGAGCTGCAATCCAGCAATGGGAGGTATAGCAAAGGGGCAGATAATTCGCGAAATTGATGCCTTAGGTGGTTATTCGGGAATTGTTACAGATAAAACAGCTGTGCAGTTTCGCATGTTAAACCGATCGAAGGGACCAGCCATGTGGAGTCCAAGAGCTCAAAGTGATCGTTGGAAATTTGCCGAAGAATGGCGTTTAATGCTCGAATCTACCCCTAATTTAGATTTTTGGCAGGATATGGTCAAAGGTTTAATTATTGCTCCTCTTGATGAGAATTCTGAAGAAAATACATTAAATAGTAATAATAAGTCGCAAAAGTCTGGAAATAAAGTAGTTGGAGTGATTACAGGCATGGATTTAGAAATTAGGGCCAAATCGGTGATTTTAACAAATGGTACTTTTTTGAATGGTTTAATTCATTTGGGCGAAAAACAATACGGTGGTGGAAGGGCAGGGGAAAAAGCTTCTAAAGGTATTTCCGAAGAATTAATTCAACTGGGATTTGAGGTTGGTAGGATGAAAACAGGAACCCCGCCGCGTGTTGATGGTAGATCTTTGGATTATTCAAAAATGGAAGTACAACATGGTGACGAAAATCCTAATAAATTTTCTTTTTTGAATACCCAACAATTTGCATATAAAGTTGATCGCCCCGATGCTTTTGTTAAGGGGCCCGAAGGTCAGCTTCCTTGTTTTGTTACTTATACGAATGAGGAAGTTCATGAGATTTTAAAGACTGGTTTTGAAAAATCTCCTATGTTTTCAGGACGTATTCAAGGTTTAGGCCCAAGATATTGCCCTAGCATCGAAGACAAGATTACTAGGTTTGCCGACCGAACGCGGCACCAAATATTTGTAGAACCCGAAGGCTGGAATACAGTAGAAATTTATGTTAATGGATTTTCTACCTCTTTACCAGAAGATGTTCAATACAAAGCATTAAAAAAAATTCCTGGTTTTGAGAATGTTAAAATGTTCCGGCCAGGTTATGCTATTGAATACGATTATTTTCCACCACAACAATTAAATGCAACGCTCGAAACAAAACTTGTTAGCGGACTTTATTTTGCGGGTCAAATTAATGGCACTACCGGTTATGAGGAAGCAGCCTGTCAGGGATTGATGGCTGGAATTAATGCACATTTAAAAATTAATAAAAGAGAGCCTTTTGTATTACAAAGATCTGAATCTTATATAGGCGTTTTAATTGACGATTTGGTAACAAAGGGAACAGATGAACCATATCGCATGTTTACATCCCGTGCCGAATATCGTATTTTGCTCAGGCAAGATAATGCAGACATTAGACTTACACCAAAATCTTATGAATTAGGATTAGCAAAAATAGAGAGATTGGAAAGAGTTAATTTTAAGCAAAAACAAATTAAGGAAATCATAGCTTTTTTCAAATCTGAAAGTATTGAAGCGTTTGAAATTAATCCTGTTTTAGAATTAATGGGCTCCGCTTTAATTACCCAAAAGGTTAAAATGTTTGGTGTTTTGGCAAGGCCATCCATCACCATTTTGGATTTCACAAAACACTCTGTTCGCATTGGTGAGTTTATTTTAAAATTTGATCCCGAGAGCATCGAAGAGGCGGAAATATTAATGAAATATGAGGGGTATATATCACGTGAGCACGACTTGGTGGATAAGCAATCCCGATTAGAGCACCTCGTGTTGCATGACGATTTTGACTATATTAGGTTAACTTCACTTTCGAAAGAAGCCAGAGAGAAATTTAATAAAATTAGGCCACGAACAATTGGTCAAGCCTCAAGGATTTCCGGTGTTACCCCTTCCGATATTTCTATCTTAATGGTTTATTTAGGTCGGTAGTTTTGAAGTTTGTTCCACGTGAAACATTTTGTTTTTTTGCCTGCTTTTTTCGTGCCTGTAATTTATTATTAATACTTAATTTTTATAATTTTGGAAAAAGTAGTTGCTTGTCAAATATGTAATTCCCCTTCCTTTTTACCATTTTTAGACTGCAAAGACAACACTGTTTCACGTGAAACATTTGCTATTCAGGAGTGTGTTGATTGCGGTTTTTTGATTACAAACCCTCGGCCCCACAAAAATAAAATAGGTGCATATTATGTGTCTGAAGATTATATTTCCCACTCTAATTCCAGTAAAGGTTCTCTGAATTTTATTTATCAGATCGTCAGAAAATACGCCTTGTTGAAAAAACTGCAGCTTGTTTCCAAGTATTTTAAAACAGGAAATATATTAGATATAGGTTCTGGTACAGGGGAGTTTTTGAAAATATTTAAAGATGCAAAGTGGAAAACTTGTGGCATTGAGCCTAGTTTAATTCCAAGAAAAGCCTCTATTGATAAATACCAATTAGATGTTAGGGACGAAACAGAAATACTAAACCTTGAAAATGAAAGTTTTGATGTAATAACAATGTGGCATGTTTTGGAGCATGTGCCTGATTTAAATCAGCGCGTTGAAGATTTAAGAAGATTGCTCAAACCAAATGGTATAATTATTATAGCTGTACCCAACAGAAATTCATTAGATGCAAAAATTTATTCAGAAAATTGGGCTGCCTATGATTTGCCTCGGCACTTCTATCATTTTTGCCCTAAGGACATTTCTGCACTTTTTGAAAATCACAAACTAAAAGTATTTAAACTTCTACCAATGATATTTGACTCCTTTTATATTTCTTTGCTTTCTGAGAAATACAGGGGGGGTAAATCTTTTGTTTTGAGAGCACTCTGGAATGGTTTAAGATCTAATTTATCCGCTATTAAAACTGGAAATACTTATTCCAGCCAGATTTACCTCATTAAAAAACAAGAAATAAATTGATAATACACCTTAAAAAAAATACCAGCATAATTTAATTTTTTATAAATTAATGCGTCCTTAATTTTATATCCCCAGGTCTATTATTTATAAATATTTTATATATTTATGGTGCCATATAATTTCTTTCCTTTCTACTTAGCATCTTGTTTTTTTATAGTAATTAGTTTCTCTCCATATAGTCAAAGATTTTCAAATTAGGCAGATTCCAAGCTTCAGAATTATGGATTTCAATTTTTCTAACCAAAATTGTTTGTTTGAAATAAAGCCAATAAAAAAATACTATAAAATATAATTTAGAATAGCCTAGGCCAATATTTTAAAATAATTAGAATTTGTTCGATAAAAATTAAGGGAAAAAGGATAATTAACACAAATAATGGTCAAAAACCACCCAGGAAAATCGTTTTAAACGCATTTAAGGAGTTTGAGGCCCTTTTTGATGTTGCGCATCGCCTTGTAGCTAGAAAGCGCTTTACGCGGCCCCTTTTAAACCCCCTTGCGAATGCTTCTGTTTGTAAGTAGTTCACAATATTATATGGTTGTTTTTGTTTATATTTATTAATTCTGACGATTTTTTATTTTTTCTGTCATTTTTTATTGCCCGATAGATTTCTATAAAAATTTATTGCCCTAGTCACCTTATTCTCCGTTGTTAAATCCAATTGAAAAAATTTGGGACCATAGCCTAAAAAAAATAATTTAATGATCACTTTTGTCTCGTTTTACAGGGTAATTGATAAATTAGCTGAAGCTTTATGGCTTTTAAACAATGGCATTGCAGGATTCATAGGGAAGATTCAATAAAAAAAACTTTTAACAAAAAAATAAATTATAAAAATACGCCTTAAAAATGTAAATAACTTATCATACAAATAAACACATCTAATTTAACTAAAGGATTCAAATGCGTAATTATATATAGGCATAATAGGGTAATTATAAGATGTGTTTGTAACTATATTATTTGATTTTTTTAATAAATAAAACACTAACACCTTACGATGGTATTAAAATTCTCACGATTAATCCTGTAACGCCCTATTTTATTTGATAAGTACCACTTTTTTTACCCTGTTTTTTTCAGCACTAATCACATTAACAAAATAAGTTCCGGCTGTAAGTTTTTCAGTTGTCACTTGAATAGTGTTATGGCCGACATGCACCTCTTTGTTAATCTTAACAATGGTTCTAGACAGCACATCCGTTATATTAATTTTTATAAGTTGCTCCCGATTTGAATAAAACTCAAGAGCAAGGCTTTCCGATGCCGGATTTGGAAACAGTTTAAAACTTTCATTTTTTTCTGAATTTTCTATTTCTGTTGTTAGCTCTATCCAGCAATCTGTTATTGGAATTGACGTTGCACTGTTACCGGCATAAGAAAGTCCATACATATCCTCAAGAGTGCGCAAAATAGAGTAATGGTCAATGGTCTCTGAATATTCACCTTGCAACACTTTTTGACCAACAAACACGGTTGCTATGTGATTTAAATTTAAATTATCATCTTCATCAAAAGTTAAAATAAACAGACTGTTATTTGTTTTAGCCCATTGAATATAAGCATCCAGATTATTTTGAAGCCAGGCATCGCCATTTACAACTGCACTTGGAAGAAAGAGAGGGTCGTGCATATCATGGATAAGATTTGGAATTACAAAAGAAACAGTTGGTAATGTTGAAAAATCGGAAGGGAAACTTGTTAATGGTTGATTATTGATAGCGGGGATACCGTTTGTTGTTGCATCCTGCCAGTTTATCCATGGACTATGTTTTCTGGCATAATTTCCTGAAGTAGAGCCATTAAATCCCACAGCAGGCAGGTCTTCTGAATAGCCTGTAAACGTTAATGCATTAGCAAGTAAACTGGCTCCAAGATTGGGTGTAGTAAAGGGAAATGTGCTGGGGGTAAAATCATTTAGTACACCTTGGTTAGCACCTGAAAAAAGCATAATGTAATTAGGCTGACTGGGATGTGTAAGCCCGTAAGATTGGGTAAAGTTTGCAGAAGAGGTGCCATTAATAAGCGAATTGATATAGGGGGCATTGGGCGACCCTATAATGGACGATGAAGCGTGGTTTTCCATAACAACAATCACTACATGATCATGCTGCGGAACAGTTTGCGCAGGTGTAATTTTAGTATAACATAAAGCAATAATGAGCGGTATAGAATAAATGAATTTTTCCATGGCGTTTATTTTATTGGATATTACAGGATAGAGAATGAATTTTTAGTAAAAGTAAGTGTTTTTAATGGAAAATAAATTACAGCTGAGTGCATTAGTGTTTTATCAATTCAAAATAATCTTTTTCACTATTTTTTTACTATCCGCAATTATTTCAATAAAATAAGTGCCTTTAACTTCTTTGCTTAAATCAATGCCGTCCTTTAATTCACCGTTAAAATTTTTATAGCTTTTGCTGTAAATAGTTTTACCAGTCAACCTGTATTTCACGGGTGTAATCTCTGGCAACAATTATATTATCTGCTGCATAGGAGGTTATCTGAAATATTTCCGAATGGCCTCCTCCTGCCAAGACAATTACATGGCACCAGAAATGTTGTATTTAGAACACTGGATGACCATTTTTACAGCAAAAAACATGTTTTATATCTGGGCTCGACAATTAAAACAAAACCATTTATCTTATTAAAAACATATATTATCGACAAAATAACATTTTTTTTCGATATCAAAATACGTACATTCGCCAAAAGCTCAACCATTATTATTCAAATAATTAATGAAACAAAACATCAGACCATATAAAAATGAAAGAAAAAAAAATTTATAAGATAAAAAATGATTAGTCTTTGGCAACACAAGCCATAAGTACTTTAAACAGATTTACAAATAAAAACACTTAAAATCACGAAAAAACAAATTAAAATTTCTTTTATTGCCACAAGTTTACTATTATTTGGATATATTACTCAAGTATATGCTCAAAACTGGCTTACAGCAGGAAACATGCTAACGGGTGGTACATCATCAACGCCAAACGAATGGTTGGGCTCCAACAACCTGTATGACCTGATAATGAAAACAAACAATATTCAAAGGATAAGACTGATATCGGGTGGTCATGTATTGATAGGAAGTGGCACCGCTGCAACTTACCCCTTAACACTTAATGACTATACTAATGCCGGCACTTTAAGCTCAGGTGGTAATTTCGCTGTAAGCTTGCATAGCATTATAGGAGGGGCTGCAATTGGTGGCCAGGATACCGGCAATAATAATGCTGTATTTGGAGCAACGGGTTCAACTTCAGATATTCTTTTTGCAACATATAATGGTAGCAGTTTTGATGAACGTCTACGTATCAAATCTGCAGGTAATGTTGGCATTGGAACAACAACCCCTGCAAGCAAATTAGATGTAGTAGGCGCAGTTCACGCTTTTAATACCGGAGTTGTTGATCAGGCTACTTTTGGTGGCTCTGGCAATTCAACTAATTCGTATGTGTATATCAATACTGCTGCAAGTTATCAATCATCGCTCGCATTTCAAAGTGCAGGTACAACACAATCAACCATTTACAAACCAGCTTCTTCAAATGATCTTCGCTTCTATAATATTGGATCAGGTGATGTAATGACTATCACGCAAGCTGGTAGAGTAGGTATAGGAACAACAGCCCCCGGATATAAGTTGGATGTTCAAGGTGGAGATATTAATGCTTCTGGTAGTGTTCGTTCTGCTGGTACACCATTGACATCTGACCAAATGTTCAAAACAGGTATTGACACTCTTCATAGTGCTTTAGCTATTATCAAACAATTAAAACCTAAATCGTATTATTTTGATACAGTAAATTTTAATGGACCTGGTAAGTTTAATTTTCCAACCGAAAAGCAATATGGTTTTATTGCTCAGGAAATTCAAAACATTATTCCAGGCTTAGTTATACTTACTACTAAACCAGCTATTGTGGATTCATCGGGAAATGTTGTTAAACCTGCTTATACTTATAGGTCATTAAATTATACTGGTATAATTCCTTTTTTAACAAAGGGTATTCAGGAATTGGAGTTTAAAAATGATAGTTTACAGTCAAAAGTAAACAATCAGGATTCTATCAACGCTAATTTGCAAAACCAAGTAAATCAGTTAACAACAAGCAATACATTGTTGCAAAATCAAGTAAACCAGTTGGTAACAAATGATAATGCAGTGCAAAACCAACTGAACCAGTTGATGACAAACATTAACAATTGTTGTAGTTCTTCCATGCAATCACAGACAAAAAATAATCAACAAAACAAATCAATGATTATTCCTGAAAGTGAAATAACTCAAATGGACGTGGAGCTGAATGATGCACAAACTATTGTGTTGCAGAAAAATTCACCAAATCCTTTCGCAGAAAGGACTTCCATCAGTTATTATCTGCCGGATAATACAGGTAAAGCACAAATATTGTTTTACAATGCACAAGGTAAATTGATACAATCAGCTGAAATTATCCAAAAAGGTAAAGGAACATTGAATGTGTTTGCAAGCGATTTATCAAATGGTGTTTACACATACACACTTGTTGTAGATGGTAAAATTATTGAAACTAAAAAAATGATTAAACAGTAAAACAAATAAGTCCTCCTGATTAGTATTGTCAGGAGGACTTTAATGATTATCTTTAGTTTAGAAAAAAAACGCATTAAATATTGATTTAAATGAAATTAAAATTTATTCCATTACTTCTTTTACTAACATACTTCTCTAAGGCACAGAATGAAGCAAACATTTGGTATTTTGGAGATAAAGCGGGTATTAATTTTAATGACCCATGTAATCCAGTAGTCCTAAACAATGGATTAAACAGCAATGCGTTTGAAGGAACATCAACTATTTCTGATGCAAATTCTGGGCAATTGTTATTTTATACTGATGGATATAAAATTTATAATAAAAATCATATTCAAATGGGAAGTGGCAATTTAATTTCTAATTCGCCAACACAAACTTTAATTATTAAAAAACCAAAAAGTAATTCTGTTTTCTATCTTATTACACCAGAAATTCAAGGCAATATATTCAATAATAACTACGGGTTACATTGTGCCATTATAGATTTAACTCTAAACGGGGGACTGGGTGATGTGACAAATGGGAATAATCAGATTTTACTTAATTCTCCTGTGACAGAGAAATTAACTGCCGTAAAACACACTAATGGAACTGATATATGGCTTATATGTCATACATACAATGATAATAATTTTAAAGTGTTTTTGATTGATTCAACTGGAATAAATAGTACACCAATTATTTCCTCTATTGGCTCTAATCATGTTTCCTCTACTTATGGATGGGGAGCAATAGGAGAAATGAAAGCGTCACCCAATAGACAAAAATTAGCGGTTGTTAATTATAGCGTTAGTTTAGTAGAGCTTTTTGATTTTAACAATTCCACAGGACAAATTACGAACCCAATACTATTACCATCAGAAAATTTTTCATACGGTTTATCTTTTTCACCTGATGATTCAAAACTATATGTTACTTCAGAAGCATTCTATCGCTCAGTAGATTCAACCATAAGTAAACTATATCAGTTTGATTTAACATCGAATAACCAAACAGCAATAGCTAATAGTAAAACTGTAATTTTTGAAGTAACCCCCTCAACAATGTTCCCTAATGTTGATTATTTAGGTAGTTTGAAAATTGCACCTGATAATAAAATATATGTTGGTAGAGGAAACCAAAAAAGTTATTTAGGTGTTATAAATAATCCAAACCTATTAGGAACCAACTGTAATTATGTACACAATGGTTTTTACTTGGAAAATGGTAAGGCGGTTATTGGGCTAAATAATGCTATGGAAATTGAATACAATGGTTGTTCTAACTCCATAAGTGATATTAATAAAGTTTTTACTTTTAATTTATATCCCAATCCTGCTCAACAATCATTTAATATAGAACTTCCGCAACAGCAAAATTTTAATTTACTTGTGTATGATGTAACCGGCAGAAAAGTATATTAAAGTAAAAATGCTGCAGGAATTGTAAAAGTTGATTGTAGTAGTTTTACTTCAGGAATTTATTTCGTTCAGGCGGTAACCGAAAAAACGGTTTTATCCAGCAAGTTAATTAAACAGTAAAATCCAACTGTTCCATCGGATGAATACTCTTTAACAGCTCTTTCAACTTATCGTATTTTTTCATATCGTACCTTTGTGTAGTCTTAATGTTAAGATATCCTGCATTTGTCATTGCTTCCACTAAACCGAGACCACTGCATGGTAAATTTATTGAGTTTTAAGAATAAATTTGTTTAAAAGCATTGATATTATTGGGTTTTAAAGCGGATTGATTTTCATGCTTTTGACACATGATAAAATAAAGCCACCTTGCGTCGTTCGCAGACCTAGCAATAGAGCACCGAATAGTTAAAGCTCCTTTATTTGATAGAGTAGATCTGTTAGTTGATTGGCAATCGATATTGAAAATAATATCAAAATATTACCAAAAAGGACAAAGTGTTGATGGTAGAGTTGCAGTGGTCTCAAAACATAATAAATCCAAGAATACACCTGTTACGGTAACGCAACCGTTGGCTTATAGCTGTTGGCTTACGGCCGTTTTGTTAAAAATCATCGTGTAACGACCGTTATTTCAAGACCATTGTATTTCGACCAATGGGTTACAGATGCTGGGTTATAACTGTTGTGTATTTAGATTAGTGGCAATTAAAATTTAAGTTTTGATAACCGCCCCACAGGGCAAATACATTTTAAAACACCACCAGCTAACGCACATCCAAAGTTTTTAAATAAGCTTTCCCTTTCCTACCCAAAAAAGGAAAAAAAACCTCCCTAAAAAAGCAAAATTTTCTTCCCTCCGCACTTCCGACACACAATCGTGCTAACTTTGCAACAGACGAATTTCATAGCAAGAAAAAAAGAACGCCCTGGTGTATAACATAAAATATGCTATACCTTAGCCGACACGATCAAAAGCCAACCGCACGGCATCGCATATTTGACCGTTAGTTATGTGAGTTTTTATTAGGCATAAAGACCTCTAAAAATATCAAGAATAGTATTAATTTTGTCCATTACGCCTTATTTGTAAATAAATTAGTTGCTAAATGCAACCTTTTATTATTATTATTATCTTTTAATAAGTCAAAAAATAGCAATATGTTTTTAATGAACTTTATACGCAGTTCCCATACGCTCATTACTAGTTCAAAATGTTATGAATAAACCGTTAAATAAAGAGGGTTGTTGCCTTCATAATCGTATTCTTACAATTTGTTTTCTTTTTGTGTTATCCTTATGCCGCGCACAAAGCTGCTACGATATCGATTTTGAAACCGGAACCTTAAATGGCTGGACTACCAATGGAAATGTTGCACTAGTGTCGGCAGGAACAGATGTTTATGGGAATTTTCCTGTTTCAGCTCCCGGGGGTAATTTTTCGGTAAAATTGGGTAATAATACAGACCCTACACCTTCATCCATTTCAAAAAGTTTTGTTGTAACCAGCAATGCTCCTATTTTAACATATCGGTATGCGATGGATCTGTTAAACTATCCTCATACCACCCCCGATGCTGGCAGAGTGGTGATTGATATTTTTGACAATACCAATAGCTCGATTGCCTGCGCTCATTATGAAGCCTTTTTTTCTACCTCGGGCGGCCCGCAAGGCTTTTTAATATCCACTCAACCTCAGGAAAGTAATTTAGCGGCGGAGTGCTGTTACGATATAAGCTACCGTCCCTGGACTTCATTAAGCGTTGATCTATCACCCTATATTGGACAAGCAGTTACACTTAAAGCAACCTGCAAGTGGTGTATTTATAATGTTGACTGGGCCTATGCCTACTTCGACTTCAGCTGCACAGATTACATAATCAAACAAGATAGCGCCTGTAATACTTTTGGCGCACTTTTGATTGCCCCGCCCGACTTCCAGACATATAGCTGGCTTGGACCTAGCGTTTTAACTGGCCAAACGAATGATTCGGCATACGTAAATCAGGCCGGTGCCTATACTGTTAATATGACTACAGCAACAGGTTGTACCATATCTAAAACCATCAATGTTACGAATGTACCTCCTGTAGTTACAGCCTCTATAATAGGAAGCCCTGCAATATGTTTAGGTGGAAATGTTACCTTATCAGCATCCGGAGGAGTATCGTATTTATGGTGGAATACCTCCGTTACCACCTCATCAATGACTGTAAGCCCTACCACTTCAACTACCTATATTGTGGAAGTAAAAGACAATCTTGGATGCACAGATACCGCCAAAACAACAGTAATAATAGCTCCTTCCCCAAATTCAGATTTTAGTCCCAACGATGTTTGTTTGAACCAGCCTATCAACTTTACAAACTTGTCGAGCGTACCGAGCGGAACAATTACAGCTTGGTCCTGGAACTTTGGAGACGGCAGTCCGATGGTATTTATTCAAAGTCCAAGCCATTTTTACCCCAATATAGGCTCCTACGTCACTTCGTTAGTTGTTACAAGTAATAATGGGTGTAAAGATACCCTGGTAAAAAATGTAGTAGTTCATCCTTTGCCGGATGCGCAATTTTCAACGGATAATTTCTGCAATGGAAGTATTGTCCCTTTCAGTGATTTATCAACGCTCAGCGGAACTGACATCCTGCAAATATGGTCATGGAATTTTGGTGATGGAAGCCCAGTTACAAATAATCAAAATACATTACACCTGTATCCTGGAACAGGCAATTATACTACCCAACTGTTGGTCAGTTCTAATTTTGGATGTAAAGATTCTGTAACCAAGGTTGTTACCATTAACCCAAACCCTATCGTTAATTTTACTGCCCCAGATACAGCCGGATGCGATACTTTATGTGTGTATTTTCAGAGTTTAGCTTCCATTACGGGTGGAAACATCGCCTCCTATTCATGGAACTATGGTGACGGAAGTGCTGCGGGCACTTCTTCTATTGCGGAACATTGTTATACTAATAATTCTGTCTTATTACCGGTAACTTTTAACGTGTCGTTAACAGTTACTTCCGATAGCGGATGCGTTACTTCATTAACTAAAAATAATTATATCATCGTTAATCCTAACCCTATTGCAAACTTTACGGCGCAGCCTGATATTACTTCTATTGTTGATCCAATTATTACATTTAACAATTTATCTTCAGGAGAAAATGGCTGGAACTGGTCATTCGGGGACCTTACTACCACCTCCATTTCTGATCCTTTACCGCAT